>JBBWZU010000661.1:0-32187 GCA_039649225.1 Hyphomicrobiales bacterium
CCCCCCCCGCCGCGGATCAGATCGGCGATCTGAACAGCGGATGCTGGTACACGCTGTTCTGCTGGATATCCTGGATCGTGTCGAACAGGACCGACTTGGCGTTCAGTTGCACATTGGTGAGGCTGGACTGATTGAGATACGCGGCGAAGTCGTTGCGCTCGCTCTGGTCCTTCTCGATTCTGCGGGGCGCGTCCGTGGGCAGCGGGTCGAGGTCGCCCTGGCTGGTCTGAAAATCCGGCAGGGGGAGCGAGCTGACGCGTTGGATCGGGTCGGTCATGGCTGGCGTTTCCGTCGACGCAGTCCCATCACGAACATAGTCCAACCCGCCCGCAAACGCGAGCGCACTTTCGCCGGGCTCAGTGCGCGGCCCGAAAAGCCTGCCCCGGACGTGATCCGGATACCTTTTTTCCGGACAAGATCACGCACAACCAGACTAGCCCTGAGCGCGCTTGCGCCGGCGGTAGCGGCGCTCGACCGCCAGCACGAAGACGAAGCCGGCGCAGATCGCGCCGATGTCGAGGGCGTTGCGGGCGAATTGCCAGATCCGTTCGCCCGGATTCGGCGCAGTGTTCGGCGCTGAACCGATGCCGCCGCCGCCGAGTCGGGGCTGCGGCAACGGCGCAGGCGCGGGCCGCGGCGACTGCAGCAAGCGTGCGAGCTCGATCCGAAACGCAGGCAGATCCAGCGATCTGGTGAGGAGAGCCGTGAAGGCGAGTGACCATCCGCCGGAGGGATCCGTACGCCTCAAGGCGAGAGGAACCGAAGCCTCGCGGAACGCTCGGGGTGGCAACGCATCGGTTACGGTTGCGTACCAGCGGTGCGAAAAAACGTAAATTCCGATCGGCTCAGCCTCTCCGGTCGCCGCGAGACGGCGCAGCCGGTCTCGGATCTCGCGTGATCCGCTCAACTGCTCGGTTCTGCCTCCAATCGCGATCTCAATCCGATCGGCGAGCAGGTCGATGCTGATCCCGCCGGCATCCTTGCGGCGGCCATAGAGCAGGCCGACCATCTCGGCCGGCCGCAAAGGCGCACGCTCCACGCCGTTGAGATCGGTGACGACGTCGAGCACCGCGGGGGGAGGCGGCGGTGGGCTGCGTTCCCGCAGCGCCAGCAGCAGGATCATGATGAGCAGAAAGACGGCGAAGATATTTGCCGAAATGTCCGTCACCACCGTGATGTCGGGCCGATCGGGATGCATCCGGTCACCGCGAGCCCGCGCGTGCATCGCACAGGCGCCCGGCGGCTGACGATCGCGCGAACCGGCAATCCGCATCGAGCCGGATCTGACGCATCCGCGCAGGGCCGTGCAGAGCGGCGACGGCCTCGAACTGGAACGCAGCTTCCAACCCGTCTCCCTCGATCAGAAGGACAAGCGGCTCGCCGCTGGCGCGCATGCGCTCCAGCCGTTCCGATAGCTCGGGGTCGTCGAGAATGCGGTCGAGCGGAACGATCATCGCCTCTTGGTCGGCTCGAGCAGGCAGTCGCAACCCATCGGCCGCCGCGAGCAGTGGCCCGACCCGTTGCTCGCCGAGCCGAAGTTCGACGTTCTCCACCAGCCGGCGGGTGGCGCGATCGCGCACCGTCCCGTCGGGCCGGACCGTGGGTAGGATGACCACGACGGCAAGGACCAGGATGGCGGCAACGCCGAACAGCAGATCTGCGAGCGGGTCGATCGCCAGAACCGGCTCCGTCACCATGGCAAACGGATTGCCTGGCGCCCGCAACCGGCTCCGCGCGGCGCCGTCGATCAGCGACGGGATCGCGCGCGCCGCATCTTGTTCGGCGCGCCGATCACGCATTCTCATCATCCGGGGGCGCCAACGCCGCCTCGATGCTGCGCAGGCATTCGGCCGAAAGCTCGGTCTCGCGCTTCTCCAGCAGATTCAGTGCGAGAGCTGCCGTCATGCTCGCCAGCAGCCCGAGCAACGTCGTCTCGAACTTGATGGCTAACCCCGCGAGGCTTCCGGAGATGTCGAAGCTGCGGCCCGGCACATCCGAAAGACTCGCCGGCAGCTCGGCGATTGCGGTCGCGAGTCCGATGACGGTGCCGAGAAATCCAAGCAACGGCAGGAACGGCAGCAGGGTTCTGATGAAACGGCGCGAGGCGTCGTGAAAGCTCGAAAACGACAGCGCGGACAGCGAATCGAACCCGCCGCGTGTCCCGGTCGCGGACGCCGCGGCCTCGCTGAGCAGTCGCGCGGTACGCGTGTGTGAGAGGGCGGACAGCTGCTGCGAAATGATACGAGCGGGCGTTACGAGTGCGCCGCTCGCGCGGGTGCGCTTCACCGCCTCGCGGAACCGTGCCAGGGCGGCGCGATCGGCGAGGTAAAGCCTCGTCGCGTCGCCCACCGCCGCCATGATGACGAAGAACAGAAACACGATCGTGGTGTGCACGATCGTGCCGCCCTGCAGCGCCGACACGATGATCATCGCCGGATGTCCGCGCGTCGACGACGACACCATATGCGGAATCGCCAGATAGAAGACCAGGGTCAGGAATGCTCCGAGCGCAACTGCGGCGGGCAGGGACTGGAGCTCGACGGCGCCGGTCAATCGGTCCGAACGCCAGAACTCCACGAACGACAGATCGCATTCCGACGCCAGCACGCGACTGGCCATCAAGGTGACCACGAGCTGAGGCCAGATCGTGCTGCGGCCAATCACCTCAACGAGGGGTTCGGTGCCGAGCGCGCTCGCTTCGAGCAGTGGAAATGCAAGCGCGATGAACAGTGCGGCGAGCACGCCGAACCGCAACCAGGGCCCGCTGCGGCGCATAGCCCCGAATCCGACCGCCGCGGCCGCGAGGACGCCCGGGCCAAGAACGGGCAGGGCGCGGCCGTAGACCAGCAGATAGAGCAGGAAGGCGATCAAAAACGCCGCCGTGTAGATCCACAACCGCCAACGATCCGCCTGCATTTCGCCGCGCTGCTGCTCGGGCGTGTCCGACGCGACCGCCATGCGTGTCACCTCATTCGGCGGCGAGCTGTATGGCGAGCTTGATGCGGTCGAGCGGCTGGACATTCACGTGCGGGCTGAGCTCCTGATAGGACAGCACCGCCAGATCGGGAAACTCGCGCTCGACGATCTTGCGCATGAACCGCCTTATGTCCATCGGGGCGAGCATCACCGGGGCGGCCGTGTGGCGTCCGATGTTGCCGACGACGGCCTTGATCGAGGTGATGAGCTGACGGTGGATGTCGGGCGAGAGCGCCAGGTATGAGGCGCCGCTGGTCTGGCGGACCGCGCCGCGGACCGCGTCCTCGATCTCCTTGGAAATGAGATAGGCCGGGATCATGTTCTGACCACCGGAGAACTTGTGGGTGATATAGCGCGACAGGGCACCGCGGACGTGCTCGGTCAGCACGATGGGGTCCTTCTCGCGCTGGCCCCATTCGACCAGAGCTTCCAGGATCGTGCGCATGTCGCGGATGGAAATCTCCTCCGCCACCAGCCGCTGCATCACGTCGGTGATGGAGATGATCGGCAGCACCCGCGTCGCCTCGCGCACCAGCTCGCCGAAACTCTTCTGCATCTGGTTCATCAGGTACATCGTTTCCTGAATGCCGACGAACTCCGATGCATGGCTCTTGAGAATATGTGCCAGGTGATAGGTGAGCATGTTCGAAAGTGTCATGACCTGGATGCCGGCCCGCTCGACCAGCGGCAGATGCTTCATCTGCACCCAGTAGCTCGGCGTGTTGGGCAGGAAGTCGTCACCGCGTTCGAACGGGATGTCGAACATCTTCAGGTTGGCTTCGGTCTCGCGCACGATGAAGTAGCCCGGCCGCGCCGCTCCCGAGGCGACCGGAATCTCGTTCACCATGATCCGGTATTCGCCCTCCGAGAGATTGTCATTGAGCCGCAGGTGCACGCCCGGGAAAGGAACGCCGAGATCGAAATAGAGCGCGCGCCGCACGCGCGCCACTTCGCGGTCGAGCTTCTCCGGCCGGATCGAATTGCGCACCGATGAGGCAATATCGACGATCAGCGGGACCGTCAGCGCAAAGGTGACCGCCTCGACGGGCTCGAGGTCCCCGTCGTCGCCCGGGAACGAGGGGACCGGGCCTTTCTGGTTCATCGCGGCCGCGAGAGCCGGCATCTCCGATTTCCTCTGGGTCGATTGCGTGTTCTTGCGGTTGCGCATCGTCAGGTAACCGCCCCCGGCGCAGGCCGCGGACAGAACGGAGAACACGATCGTCGGAAAGCCGGGGATCACTGCGAACACCGCGAGGATGACTGCGGTGATCAGCAGCGCCTTCGGCTCGTTCATCACCTGGTTGATGATGTCGGATCCGAGGTCCTTGTTCTCCTCGGAGGATACGCGCGTGACGATGAAGCCCGCGGTGATCGATATGAACAGGGCCGGAATCTGCGACACCAGGCCGTCGCCGATGGTCAGCAGCGAATAGCGCTCCACCGCCGCGCCGAGCGACATGCCGCGCTGCAGCGTGCCGATGGCGATGCCGCCGACCATGTTGATCGCGATGATGATGATGCCCGCGATGGCGTCGCCCTTGACGAATTTCATGGCGCCGTCCATGGCGCCGTAGAGCTGGCTTTCCTTTTCCAGCTTGTTGCGCCTGCGCTTCGCCTCGTCGAGCTCGATTTGCCCGGCGCGCATGTCAGAGTCGATCGACATCTGCTTGCCGGGCATCGAGTCGAGCGAGAAGCGCGCCGACACTTCCGCGACGCGTTCCGACCCCTTGGTGATCACCATGAAGTTGACGATGGTGAGGATCAGGAACACCACCAGTCCGACCACGAGATTGCCGGCGACGACGAACTGGCCGAAGGTCTCGACGATGTGGCCGGCATCGGCCTGGATCAGGATAAGCCGCGTGGTGGTGATGGCGAGCGCGAGGCGGAACAGCGTGGTCAGCAGCAGAATCGACGGGAAGGCGGTGATCTGGACGACGTCCTGCAGGTACATCGAGGCCATCAGCAGGATGGCTGCGAGCGCGAGATTGACGCCGATCAGGGCGTCGACCAGCGGGGTCGGCAACGGCAGGATCATCATGAAGACGATGCAGATGAGGAGAAGCGCCAGCACCAGATCGTTGCGCTTCGCAACCGCTTGAAGAAACTTCATCACCATCGTGGCATCGTTCCTGCGCGGCGGCTGTCTGCTATCGGTTGCGGCCAACTCTAGCCTGGGTTCCGCCACTTTGCCATTGTGGCTGAAACGCACGGCCCCGCATTCTTACGGCGCGCCCCGGTTGGCTCTCGAGGCCGTCCGTTCGCGGAGCAACGCGTCCGGGTTCCCAAAATGGGACAAGCTGGATCGCACCGGAAATCGCCTCCCCTTCTGACCGCTTGCTAGAGCGGGATCTTGAGGCGCGAGCCGCCGGGATTGGCAAAAGCCGACTGCCCGATATCGAAAGGCGAGGGCAGCGGCGTCGCTCCGGGCAAGAGGCCGATGACCGCTTGGGCGAACCGCTCGACCGTATCCTTGTCGACCAGCTGGCGCTGGTCGAACGCCTTTTGCAGGTCCCTGGCTTCCTGCGAATTGGCGAGGTCGCGCAGGCCGTCGAAGATCTTGTCGAATTCTCGCAACATCACCTGGTCGCGACCGAGATCCGTCGAGGTATTCACGCTGTTCGCCGTATTCGCGCCGAGGACGGCCTGATCGGCGAGAGCCATGATCGAGACGAGCGCGGTCTGCAGGGCGTTGTACACCGCGGTATCCTGGTCGATCGACTGTTGCAGGGCGGCGATCTCGGCCTCGGTCTTCGCAATGGCGGCGTTGTCGTCATTGACGGTCTGCTGCGCGGCATTCTTTGCGGCCTGGGTGGTCGTGACGTTCTGGGCAGCGGCTGAGCGCTGGCTTACCGCGTTTGCGTAGCCGGCGGGATCCGTGCTCTGATCGATCGAGGCGACCTGGTTATTCCAGTAATTGTAAACCGACACCGCTGCGGTGTTGGCATCCGTGGCAGCGGACAGCGTCTGTTGGTCCTTCGAGAGCTTCGTCTTCTCGGTCTCCAGGTCCGCCTGCTTTGTCGTGAGCTGTGCCTTTTCGTCGATCAACTTCAGACCGGTCGTGGTCAGCGACTGCAGGGTACCCAGAATGCCGCCGCGCGCTGCGACGACACGGTCCGCGATCGCCTGCTCACGTTGGTCGCGAAGCTTCCCGATCGTGTTCTCGAGCTCCTGCGAGACCTGAGCCAGGATCGCCTCGGCATCCTCGGGGTTTTGCGGCAGGTGCAGCCCGAGGGTCGCGGGCGTGAGCCGCGCAAAGCCCAGATTGTCCCAAACTGCGACCGGGGAGGTGTCGGTCTGGACGTCAGATGTCTGCTGCGTGAACGTCGATTGAGAAGAACCGGAGGGGCCGGTGATGGACGTCGTCATGAGTTGCGCTCCGCGAATGGGTCGACCCGTCTCGGCACAAGTCCCCGCCGCTGGCGGGGCCGGATACGAGCCCGGTGGGTTCTACCGGGGACCGCATGCGCCAGCCATTGGCACATTATCCCGTCTACATGGCGCCGTTGTGCCAAACGTCACTCCAGATAAAGTCGTCGCCGTCCGTCGGAACGCCCGTGCGGGTCGGCCGCGTCCCGCTCCTCCTTCTCGCGCTCCTCCTCGGCGAGACGGGCAAGCTCCCGCTGGAGGGCTTCGACGACCACCGTCAGGGCGGTCATCAGCCCCGCGAGGAACAACAATAGCTTCTTTCCAACGGGACGCCTGCGCAGCGTCTTGCGCATCTTGTCGACCAGGGCGGGATTGGCCCCCAAATTGACCAGATATTGCAGGGCCTCTTCGTCGTTCATGACAGGCTTGCGGCCATTGGCCGCCATCGCGGCCTCGGTCTCGGCACCTGCCATCAGCGGGAGGGGCCGGACCGGAAGCATCGCGGCATTGAGAATAAACGACGCAATGATCCCGCCGCGCTCCGGGGCGAGCGCGCGGGCGGTCGCGGCCCGTGCAGGCGCATCGGCTGACTCTGCCTGGCGGGCGCTGTCGGCAGGATCCCCGCGTTGACCGTCGTCCGGGGTTTCCGGCCTGGACGCCGTGTGAACGTCAGCGGCGGATGTGTCGGCTCCGGTGGCTTGCTGGAGTGCGGCGGCGGACTCCGACGCTGCCGCGCGCTGCTCCGCGGCGATTGCCGACGAGCGATCGTCGGCGGCAGCCGACGCCTGAGCCGAGGCCAACTGGAGAGTCGTTTCGGCCCCTGAGGCTTCCGTCTGCACAGCCTGGGTCGACGCAGGGTTGGCCGTCTGGTCCGGACTGCCCGTCACGCCGCCTTCCGCGAGCACGGATGCTGGAGGCGCCAGGATCGCGCTCGTGCCAGCCGCACCGGCTGCGCCGGTGTCTTGAGGGTGACCCAGCGCCTCGAGCAACTGCGCGATCGCGTCGGTCTGGCTGGAGGAGGGCGACGCGGAAGACGTCGCGCTGGAAGACGTGGAGGCGAAAGCTGGCTGCCCTGCGCTGGTGGCGATCGGTGGCCGCAGTCCCGCGAGCGAAAGACCCGGATTGACCTCTGCCAAGGTTGCCGGTGTCGTCATCGGAAGGTCGGCCGGGAGTGCGCTCTCCGCGGGAGGCGGCGCCTGTGTCTGCGTCACGTTCGGCCGGGCGGTGACGGGCTGCGCCGGCCCATCGGCACCGGCGCGCGTTTCCGACATCACCCGCAGCAGATTGAGGGTCTGGGCGATCGAGATCTGGTTGAGCGAGATCACGCGACCGCCTCCGCGGCTGCACCGCCGCGCGCGCCGATCGCGGCACCGACGCGTGCCATCTCGTGGATCATTGCGGGAGGCACGTCGGCATCGACCCGCTCCGTGAAGGCCGTCAGGGTTTCGGCGGCAACGGCCCATGCGCCTGTGCGCACCGCAACCTCGGTTGCGTGGAAGCGCGGGATGGCCCAGTGGGGCCGCAGCTCCGCGGCGCGATCGAACGCGTGTGCGGCATCCGCGAAAGCCGAGCGGGCCTTCAGGCACACTCCGTAGCCGACCCAGTGATCGGCGCTGGCGGGAGCGAGCACGCAGAGGGCCTGGAACAGCGCTTCTGCCCTCTCGATCTGCCCGACCACGAACCATTGGTGCGCGCGCGCGTAGATCAGCTCGATCACGCCGGCGGACACGCCGAGCGCCTCACCGAACGAGCTGCCGTCGGCGAGTGCCGCGAATACGGCCTTTCCGTCGAGCCCGAGGGGGGCGAGCGTCTCGATCACGAGCTCGCGCAGTGCGGTGAGGTCATCCGGGTCGATCCCCAGGGACACTGGATGCCGGGATGTTCCATCCCCCTCGCGCGAGCCGGAGACGCTCGGCATCGGGCTCTCCTTCTTGCGCGCCGGCCGAGCGCCGCTCGCGCTCAGGAGCTCAGCGCGGCGAGCTTGTGCAGAAGCTTGTCGGCTTCCGCGAAGATGACGGAATTTTTGCTGGCTTTGGCGAACGTGATTGCGTCGGTGAGGTCTTCCTTCGCCTCGGCGTAATGGCCGAGACCGAGGCACGCGCGCCCCGACAGGTAATAGCCGCGCGGGTCGGACGGTGCGAGCGCCACCACGGCGGACGCGGCCTGCAGCGCCAGCTCTTCCTCTCCGACCTGAAGCGCGCAATTGGCGAGGCCGATCTGCAGCTCGGGGTCGCTCGGATCGCACAGCACGAGGGCCACATAGGTGCGGAATGCCTCGGTGGTGGCTCCGCGCTGCAGCTGGTTGCGGGCAAGGTCGAGCCCGAGATGGAGGTCCATCGACTCGAGCCCCAGCTTCTTGCGAATGGCGCCGCCGACGAGCAGACGCTCGGCCTCGCTCAGGTTCGCTGGCACTTCCGGCCGATCGGCTGTCCGAATTGGCTCGGCTGTTGCTTCCTGTGCGACCGTCATGATGTCTCCCACGGTATTACCAATCTCATGCTATCACGCAGATCACGCTATCACGCCGATCACGGTCGGAATATAACGGCTTCGCTCGGCTGGCTCGTGACGCTGCGGGTTGCGGCGATCCGCGTTGGCGGCTGGTCCGACAGCGACCACCGGTGCAATTCCACCATGGCGAGTACGTCCTCGATCGCGCCTTTGAGATGGCCGATCTGCCCGAGCGCGTAGGGATAGAGCGCCCGCACCAGCACGGTCGGGTAGGGCGCGTCCTTGTCATCCAGGCAGATGCAGGATCGATTGCCGGCGAGCGCGCCGAGATTGCTCTGCAGCAGGGCGCGGACCTGATCTGCCCGGCGTGACGGGTCCTCCGAAAGGCGGCCGGCCCTGGCCGTCGCCAGGACGCAGCGGCCGTCCGGGGATTCCGTCAGCACGACATCGATGTCGTCGATCTTGAGCACCGTCGTGTTCTGGTCGCGGAAGACCGGCGCGGCAAGGCCAAGATTGCCCCAAAGCCGCGTCATCTCCCCCTTGAACGCGTCGTTCATCATCGCCCTTCTGTTGCGTCTTCCAGTTCAGACGGCAGCGCCTCACAACTTGGTCATAGCCTGCATCTGATTGGCCTTGGAATCCATCATGTCCTTCAGGAACTCGACGAGTTTGTTGATCGTGTCCTCGAATGCCTGCTGCACGTCCTTGGCCTTGTCGGCCTCGCTCTGATGGTACTGTGCCTGGGCGGCCATCTCGGAGCCCTCGGCCTCCTTCATCTTGCCGTCGGCCTGAACCATCGTGGTCACAAAACTCCCGATCCCACCCCCGAGGGTGTTGGCCATCTGGCCGAGGTTCTGCTGGAACCCGGCGGTCGTATTTGCCAGGTTGAATTCCTGGTCTCGCGTCTTTTCGAGCTTTGCGAGCTTCGCTTCGATTTTCTGGAGGTCCTTTGACTCCTCAACATCGACGCCTTTGTATGCGTTCTTAAGCTTGTTGAGGTTCTTGAGCTCTTCCGCGCTCTCTCCGGTTCCCTTGACTGCCTTGCCCATGTTCTTGAGGCTCGCCGCCTCTTTGCCGGCGAAGAACGCCGTGGCGGCGGCGGTCACGCACGTGATCACCAGCGAGACGACCGCCCCGACCATCATCTCGGTCGCCTCTTGCTTCAATTTCCCCGCCTGACCCATCAAGTCGGCCTTGGCGGCGTCCCGCGCCGCCAGCCGATCGTCGAGTGCGGATTTCGCCTCGGAGGCCGCCTGCTGGATCAGCAGCTTTCCGAGCGTCTTGATATCGTCCCTGGTGCCCTCGAACAGCCACGAGATGGCATTGGAGACGCTGTCGGCGGCGGTGGTGAGCCGGTTGAGCGCCTCGCTGATCTGGCCGCTGCTCATCTTCGACACCATGTCCGGTGTCAGGTCAGGCGAGGACTTGATCGCGGCCAGGAAAAGCGCCTGCTCGGCCGGCGGCATGTTCTCCAGCCGCGCCTGTACGCCGCTGGCAACCTCCGCCGCTTTCTGCTGGTCGACAATCGCCCCGTTCTGCACGAACGAGGAGGGCAGGAAGCTCGTGTTGATTCCGTTGATGATCGCATCAGGCATGATCGCTCCTCCGGGTCAGGCCGTCAGCTTGGCGTGCTGCAGGGTGTCCGCCTTGTCCTTCATGGCGTCGGTGAGGGAATCCATGATGCTGTTGAAGCGGTCCGACGCCGCGATCAGGCGCTTTATCGCCATGTCGATGAACTCGTCGAGCTGCTGCATCAGAGCCTGCGTGTCCTTCGCCTCGCCCTGGAGCCGCTTGGCGCCGGCGTCCTCGGTGCTCGCCTCATAGTTGTACACCCCCGACGCCACCGAGGTGGTCACGTCCACCGACAGGTTGACGACGTCCCAGACCTTCTGCGCCACCTGCGCCATCTTCAGGCCCGTTGCGGCGGCGTCCGCGCCCATTTCGGCGAGGTCGGCAAACTTTGCGACCAATCCGGCAAGCTCCGCTTCTCCCGCACCGGTGAACAGGCCCACGATCATCGTCGCCGCGCCCACGACCGCCATGGCAATTCCGAAGCCCATGTCGGCCTTGGCCCAGGAGTCCGGGTCATTGGGATGGACGAGCTTGTCGAGGTTGCCGGCGATGCCGAGGCCGGTCGTCATCTTGACGATATCGTCTATCGCCATGATGGCGCACGTTATGCCAGCCACGATCAGCAACGGGCCTGCGACCGGGCAGAACGGCGTGAGGAGAGCGCCGATCACGACCATCAGCGCGGCCGCGATCGCCATGAAGACCGCTTTGATCTTGTCCCAGATCGACGCGTGCTCGCGATCGTAGATCGCCTTCTCGATCTTCTTGCTCGCCTCCGCGAGCTTCGCTTCCTTTTCGACCAGCGACGCCTTCTTCTTGTCGGAGTCGACGCCGATCTGGTCCTTGTCGGCCTTGGCCTCCAAGTCCTTGAGCTTCTTGGTGACCTCCGCCAGCACAACCTCCTGCTGGTCGTCGGACATCTGCGGCATGATTGCGAGCAGGCTCGCCATCATCGCCGCATAGGCGGGCGGTGGCGGAGGGCTGCCGGCTGCCGGCGGGACCGCACCATTCTGTCCGATCGCGCCGGACCCGGTGCTCTGGTCAGTCTGCTGGGTCTGATCGACATTCACCTGGTTCGGGGGGATCGCCGACTGACCAACGCTTCCAACAGGAGCCATGGCTTAATTCCTTTTTTCGTAAGCGGTGAAATTCGCGAGGATTCAAGAAGCGCTGCGGCGCTCGGCCACGTAGGCGAGCATCTGCTTTGCATGTTCGGCGGCTTGCGGCGTGCCGTTGCCGCGGTTGCATTCGGCCTGGCCGACGCGGAAACAGGCCTGCGCGTTGTCGTATTCTTTCGCCGAGAGGAAGCACTCGCCGAGCCGCAGATAGCCTTCCGCATTGGTGGCGTCGAGGGCGAGGAAGGTCACATAGAGCTTCGCGGCGCGCGTAAAATCGCCTTTCGCCTGCATCGTCACGGCGAGCGCATAGATCACCCGCTCATCGAGCTGATCGAGCTGATGCAGACCCATCAGCCAGTCTTCGGCCTTCTTCAGATCGCCCTGCTTGATGAAGCGATATCCCTGCAGCAGCATCGCGTCGCGCTCTTGCTTGCTGATATCGCAGATGTCGGCAACCGAGAGGCCCTCCCGGACCAGGTCGAGCATGCTTTGCTGCTTGGGCGAGAGCGTGAGGCCTGCCAGCCCCGCCTCGATGATCGGGGTGGCGAACTTCCACGCTTCCCGTGCTTCCTGTTCCGAGCTCGGCAAGCCGTCGAGAATGGATGCCATCGTGTTTCTCCTCCACCAGATGATGCGAGGAGAATAGCCGGCCGAAGCCCGCGCCTTGTGTCGAAGGTTACACTTCGGTCGAATTTTTTCCGGGGCGCCGCCTGTTCGTCCGCACCTGCGGCACCATGGCGCAGGTCGCTCTCGACTGCGTCGTGCGCGCGTCGTGTAGCGCGCGAACCGCTCGATGTTGTCGGTCCCTCCTGCCGGCGGTCCCGACACTGCAGGAAATCCGTTTCGTACTATTCGGTGCCGTCCTCGCCCGCGGCGCCGTGGCGCAGGTAGCTCTCGATCGCGTCGCGCGCGCGCGCGGTCTGGCGCAGCTCGTAGAGGCAGCGGGCCTTGATATAGCGCCGCATGCGCTGGCGGTCGGTCAATGTGTAGCGCCCGAACCGCTCGATCGGATCGATGCGGTCGAGCTCGTCGAGGCCGGTCAGCGCCGGCATCCATTCGCGCGCGAAGAAGCGCAAAATCACCCGCGCCAGCGTCACCTCGGCGGAGTCATCGCCGAGAACGTAGAGCGCTTCGGCGAGGCTGCCGGCACGGTCCATGTAACCGTGCTGGGAAAGGACGAAGATGGTGAGCAGGAGAAAATCGCGCTGCCGGATCGACACCGGGGCAGGCGAGATGGCGCCGCGCAGCGGCACCACGGGCGATCCGGGCTCCGGTTGATCCATCACGGTCATCCGCGCAGCAGGGCGGCGAGGGAATGCCGCACCTCGTCATCGAGATTGATGTCGTCGGAGAGGCAGGCGGCGGCCTGCTCCAGCACGTGCCGGCGCCGGCCGGTTTCGCGCCGGGCGCGCAGCGCCATGATCTCGCGGGTCTCCTCCCGCATCTCGGTCATCACTGCCGGCTCCAGCATGTCGGGATCGAGAAATTCGGGCTGCAGCAGCCGCGGCAGCCGCTCGTCGAGTGAAGGGCGGCGGAGGATCTCGTCGAGCGGCCGATGCAGCGGCAGAAATGCCGGGCGCGGGCCGTTCGGGCTCGGCAGGTGGACTTCGTCCTCCACCTGCCAGCGGCTGATCTTTTCGAGCCCGATATTGAGACTGCGAACCCGCATGGATGATGCCCGCTCCGGGATGATGCGCGGCCGTCGCGGCCCTACGCGACGTTGCGCCCGATGCTCTGGATGATATCGGCGGCCTTTGATAGCGCATTGTTGGCCAGGTCGAAATGCCGGTCCTGCTGCTTCTGGGTCGAGTTGATGTCGTTCATCGCGATCTGGTTGTTCTGGTTGATCAGGGTCACCGCGTCGGACAGCGAGGTCTCGATCTGGCCCCACTCGGTCGAGAGCATCATGGTTGCGGTCTGGTCGGCGGCATTGACGGTGGGGCCATTGACGTAGAAGTCGCCCAAAGGACGCGGCGGAAGTTTGAGGATCGTCTCGATCGGATGTCTTTGACTCGGCGGTTTGCCGAGAAGATCCTCGAACATGCTAATGACCAGGTACTGTTCATTCGTGGCGCCCAGCGTGCCGATGCCGGCGCCGTCGCCCACCCCGAATATTCCCTTTTTCTCGTCTTGCTTGCCCGAGTTGAATTTCGCCTCGGTGTCGTGGAGGATCTGCTGGATGATCCCGTAGGTCTTCAGGAACGCGTTCTGCTGGTTGACCATCTCGGTGGCCACGACGTTCGTCTGCTGGAGCGTCTGGTTGGCGTTGAGCTGGAACAGGAAGATCAGGGCCGGTGCGTCGAGGTGCTTGTCGGTTGCGGCGGCTCCGTTCGTCAGCGTGCCCGTGGCGGCAATCTGCATGGCCGCGTTGTCGAGCTGGAGGAGTCGCTTTTCCGCCGCGATCATCTTGTCGTAGCCGCTGTTGATGGTCGCGTTGTTGTCGGTGCTGATGACGTTCGTGTACGAATTCGGAGGCGGGACGCCATCCTTGCTGAACGCCGTCGCGGGGGTGGGCGGAATGGGCGGAAGCACCGTGCCAAACGCCAGGGCATTGTTGAAGCGCGTGGTGATGGCGGCGATCTGGTCCTTGATGTCCTGCACCGAGAACACGCTCTCTGCCTTCACGCGAGTCTTCAGGTTCTCGAGTTCGTCGACGAAGAGCTGAGCGTCGGCCTTGGTCATCCGGGTGGTTGACGTCACGCTGTCGAATGTTTGATTTGCGATCAGCGCCTGGGCGCCGGCAACGGCGTTGGCCACGAATGCGCGCGCCAGACCCACCGAGCTCACATCGGACGTGCCGGTTGTACTTGTGTTGACGACGAATTTCCCCGCCATGCCCGCAATCGAAATCGTGCCGGGGTCGGCGATGTTCGGATTGATGACCGGAACCTGGGTCGACGATGGGATCAGGTTCATCGTGACCGACAGCGTGGTCTTGAAATAGTCGGTGCCGGCGATGAGCTGCTGGTCGGCGGTCGGCATCTTGGCGAAGTCCGACTTCTGCAGGTTCTCCAGAATGTAGACCTTCTTTTTGTCAGCGGACATCATGGCGTGAATCGGCGCCGACAACGGGTCGGAGCTGTTCGAGCCAATCAGCAGCGGCACCGGCGTTGGATGCGCCCTGAGGTATTGGAGCTGAAAGGCCGTGTGCCACACGACAAATTTGGCGGTCGACAGCTGGGTTGGATCGCCGGTGCCGATCTCGGGCGGCTGGCCGGTTGTCGGATAGTTGGAGAAGTCGAGGAGCTCGTTTCCAGGCGATCCATCGGGCACTGGAAACAGCGTGTTGGCGCCATCGGTGAGCAGCCCTGAGTCGACCGTCGCGCTTCCCGGCAGGTAGAGGTAGGGCAGGTTTTCCGGCGTCGACTTGTTCTTCAGAGCGATGTCGGCCAGCGTCAGCAGGCTGTCCGGATCATCTGGCGTGGGAGGGATGTCAGGCCTGGGGGGATCAGGCGTGGCCGACAGGTTGATCCAGAATCGCGAGATCGTCGGGGGGGTCGTCATGGCAGCTCCACCCTGGTCACAATCTTAGGAATGTACGGCCGGGCTGGATATCCGGCTCGTCGGCGATAGCGGTGTGCGGGCTCGAGATCGTGCGCAGCGAGGTGCGTCCACGCATCCCGGTCTTGATTCGCGGGGCGGCGTTCGGGTCGCCCGATTTCGCCGCCAGGAGCTCGTTCATCCGCTCGATCAGCACGTCCATCTGGGCGTCGATCTCCGCCATGTCCTTGCAATGGACCATGTCGTGGATGATGCGCCGGGCCTCACGGTCCGCCTGCACGAGCTCCGTCTTCAGGATCTCGCGCAGCAAGCCGGTGAGTTCGCGCAGTACCGGCTCCCAGTCATGGTTGCGGACGCGAATCGTCGCAGCGTCATTCGGCCGGCTCGCGGGCGAGCCTCCATTCTTCATGCTGCCATCTTCCGGGGGCACGTCCTGAGCTCCTGCGTCGCCAAGGATGAGCCTACCGCGAATAGCGGTCGTATGGAACGGACTGGCGGCTGTCAGGTCGATTATGGCGGCTCCGGACGTTCGGCCTTGTGCCAAACATGACAGGTGCGACCAGCTTTCGGCGTTAATCATGTGTCCAAATTCGGAGAGAATCGTGGACTCCACTGGGATCGAGATCATCACGGGGGTGGCGAAGCTGCCCCCCCTGAGCCTCGAGCCTGCGATGCGGGAGGCCAACGTGGCGGTCGCCGCCGACCGGGTGGTGGCCCTGCTCGCGGCCGCCCGTGCTGCGCTGGAGCGCCGTTCGGCCGACGGCGACGCGGTCGCCACTGCGGCGCTCAGTCTTGCGCCGGCCTGGTCGGATGACGCGGTGCGCGCCGCGTGGGACCCCTCCACCGAGCGCCAAGCGGCTCGATCCTCAAAACCGACCCCCGGCCGGGCCGGACCGGATGCACCCTTGGCCGGCACGGGGCGGGAGATCCGCGGCCTTTACGAGAGGGCGCAGGACGAGATTGAGGCCGACCGGTTCGCGTTCGCCGCCATCCTGCTGCTGCCGGTGTTGCATCTGGAGGCCGGCAAGGCCGACGGCATGGTGGCGCTGGCGATCTGCGGCGTTCATCTCGGCAACTTCGACGCCGCCCGCGACCTCGCCATCGAGTGCACCAGGCTGCCGGAAAAGCATCCGCGTGCATTCTCGATCGCCGGCTTTTGCGAGCTGCAGCGCGGCCAACGCAAGGCCGCGCAGTTGCTGCTCGCCCAGGCGGCGCGCCTCGCGCGACGGCGCCCGGAATTCCGCGAGGATCTGCGTGCCGCCCAAAGGCTGCTGCTGATCCTGCATTTTGCTTGAGGCGGACGATGGCCGTGGAGCTCGAAAGCGAAGACGCACGCGCCCTGGCGGATCTCGGCTTCATCGCCCTTTCGCGCGGGCTCGACCGGCACGCGGCGGCGATCTTCGAAGGGCTGCAGGCGGCCCGTCCGAACCAGGAGGCCGGTTTTATCGGACGCGCTTTGGTGGATCTCGCGCGCGGCGAGATCGAAGCGGCGCTGCAAACCTTGCGTTCGCTGCCGCCGAGCGACGCCGCGCTGACGTTTCTCGGCATGGCGCTGATCCGCCACGGCGATCAGACCGAGGCCCGCGATGTTCTCGGCGAGGTCATCCGCAACGACCCCGACGGCTCGCGCGGCGCCATGGCGACGGCCATGCTTGCGGAGCTGGACGCGGCCAAGTAACTCAGCCCGCTGGCCGACCGCCGCTCGCGCGCAATGTCAGGCGCGGATCATGGTCCAGGCACTATCATCACCATTGACCGCGGCGCTTTGCTCCGGTGCCGCGGAAAGCTGAGCCAAGCGCTCCCGCCAGGACCTGGCGGTCTCGATGAACTCCGACACGACGCTTTCGAAACGACCAGGATCGAGGTCCTGGACGGCGTGGCCGTAGCACAGCGCGACACGCTGACTGCGCTCGTCGATCGCCAGCGTGGCGCCATTGGTCTCCAGATTGAAGAGGTTGGCCTTCAGCAGCTTCTCGAAAAGATCGGCCCGGTTGTCGTCGCGCCAGCTCCCGATGTGGCTGAGCAGAAAGACCCGGCCGCTCGCCTCGGGCACCTCAATTCTCAGCGTGGCGCCGTCCGCGTCGGACAGCAGGCAGACGCCCTGCTGGTCCAGCCTGAAGGCGCCGTCGCCCGGCGAGAGCTCGCGCAGCCAATGCGCGATGGTGTCCCGGTTGCTCATGACTGGACCCGATCCTTTCTCACTGTCTCACTGTGGCCGCCCCAGCGTGGCGGCGGTTCGCTTGGTCACGTCTTCGCGGTCGATCACCATGTTGAAGCCGGGCCCATTGGCCGTGACCTTGATGGCCGCAATGCCCAATGCCTGGGAGAATCCGGGCATGCCATGCGTCAGACCGACATGGGTATTATTATGCGCTGCGCCGGCCAGGATGACGAATTTTTCACCGGGCTGAAGCTCTGCCCGCAGCAGCTTCTCGGCGACCGTGTTCATCGCCCCCATGCGAACCTCGTACTTGTGGACAGCGTCCTTCGGAGGGTTGTTGTTCTCGGTGTCGGCGCCGATCAGGCGGATTCCTCTGCAAAGCGGATCGTCGTGGATTTTCTGCACGATGCCGGTAAGGCTCTCGGACCCGGCGTGGCCGCGGTCGATCGTCTTGAGCGCCGCGACAAGATCCGCGTTCATCGCCGTCCCCGACGGCGTTGCCATGTAGTCGTCGATCAAGCTCTGAAACTCGGCATCCTTGAGATGCTCGATCGCCAGCACACGAACGCCGCTGTTATACAGGTTGGCAAGGTTGTCGAAGATGAAGCGCTTGGACGACGTGTCGCTGTGATCCTCGCCGATCGCGAAGCCGTCAAGGCCTTCGGTGGTGAGCAGCTGAGTGATGCGCTGCTGGTCGTTCTGCCCTGTAAAGGCGTGATCGAGCCGGTCCATCGTGCCGGGCGTAAAGCCCGCGTCGAATGCCGTGTAGTCGAAGCTCTCGTAGTTCGTGAACATCTCCAGCACGGCATCGTAACGGGTCTGCTGCCGCTCGGCGATTTTGCCGGGATTGCCGAAGCTCTTCTCGAGAATAAGGCCGAGCGACAGGGCGTTGTCGGCGGTCGGGCCGAGTTTCGCGTAGGCGGCACTTCGGAATGCGCTTTTCACCGTGTTGGCATCGGCTTGGGGGATCGTCGTCCCATCCGCGCGGAGGTTGCCGTCCAGTCCAGCGCCGATATCCGAGAGCGCCTGATACGAGTAGCCGCAGTGGATCGTGTTGGTCGCGGCGTCGAGATTCATGTCCGTGAATACGCCGTCCGCCTGCAGGCGCCCGAGCGCGCTCGAAACGGACGCAAACGTGGCGGCATCAAGTTTGACGTGGAACTTCGGTTCGAAGCCGAGCGTCGCCGTGGTCGGCAGCGTTGCCGGATCGAGATGCGAGGCGTGGTCATGCATGAAGGGGTCCTCGATGGCCCGTTCCGTCATGTAGTTGGTGAGCCCGGGATGTGCGCCGGTCGTGATCTCGTTGTGGGCGAGCGTTCCCAGTTTGGTGGCGAGGTTCGGGCTGTGCTGGGCGAGCTCGGCGATCTTGATCACGTTCTGCGTCGCCACGCTCGACCCTTGGGACGTCGTGTGCACGTTGGCGAGCTGCTGCGCGAGCGGCGGATGGTTCTGGACGAGGTTGGCGAGGTTGTGGACGAACTCGGGCGACATCATCGTGCTCGGATGAATGTTCGCCTGGGCAAGCCTGGCGGTGTCGATCGCCCGCTCTGGGTCCGTGGTTGCCATGATGGCAAGCTTGATCTTGTCCGCGGGACCAAGGTTCGCATGGTTGATGCCGGCCGCATCGAGAATGCGCCCCGCGGTCTGCAGCTCCGCGCCACCCATTTGCCGGTCGGGATTGAGCTGGATCAGACGTCCAAGGTCGCCCCGCTTGATGCCCGAGGCGATGTGTTGATGCGTTGCGGGATTGTAGACGCAAAGCTGATCCTTGGTGGAAAAGATCTGCTTGAATTTGGACAAGGCGCCCTGGTTTTGCACCGCTCCACCGTGAGCGATGCTGCGCGCTTCGAAGGTTGCAATGGATCCGATCGGCATCTTGTCCACTCCATGAGCTGTGAACGCAGTGAATGCATTCGATGTAAGTCGGGAAGACCAGGCCCAGCTGTCAGGTCTGGTTTGTGCTGCGGCCAGAACCCCGTTGAGCCGGCTTGTGGCACGTCGCTTGTTGCCGCATCGTCATATTCAGCACACCCCGCAAAAATTTTCGCTTCGCGGCTCCGTCCTGACGGTTCAAGGCGACCAAGCCGGCTGCGTTCGTCAGCGCGGGGGCGGCCTAACGGCGGCGGCGCGGCGGCGGCCGCAGCAGCTCGACATCGTCGGGCATGGGACAGCGGTTCTGGTACATCTCTTTGATGATGCGCAGGCGGACCGGATCGGAGCCGCCGATCGGCGACAGCCCCCACGTCCGCAGCATCGTAAAATAGGCCGCCGATGTCCGGTCGGCGCGGGCGCCGAGTGCGGCGCAATCCGAGGACGCGAAGCCGGCCTCACCCCCGGGGCAGGACGCCGCGTAGTCGGCCGCTGCGCGTTGCGCCGCGTCCCGTTCGGCCGGAAACTGCGGCCGGTGGGCACGCCGGTCGAAGTTCGCCAGATCGTTGTGCAGCGTGAAGCAGACGAGCGTCTGCTGCGCCGACGCCGGCGCAACCAGCAGGACAAGCGCGGCGCCGGCAAGGAACCGCATCGCAGATCGTTTCAAAAGCATTCCCCGAATCCCGGCCGGCCGTTGGTCTGCTTCATCATAGGCGATCAGTCGTGGTCAGGGAAAGCGAGAGCATGATCCAGAAAAGAGTTCGGCCCCGCACTGATGCGGGGCCGATACCGGTTTTCAGAGAAGATCATCCTCAACCATGCAGCCAGAGCGAGACGACGATTTGAACGCGGTCATCTCGCTCTGGAGCACATTCCGATCAAAAGGAAGCGCGATGTGCTCCAGATTCTTGCATTGGCGCATATCCTTGTCGGAAAACAGGTGTCCACTCTTCCGGGATATGCGCAAGCGGAATGAAAGGCTGTGCGGCATTCTCCGCCGCAACCCTACCCCTGACCCGGCTGCGGCAGCGGACCGTTCATCTGCGGCGGCAGCGGCGGCAGCGGCGTCGTGAGATTGAACAAGGCGAGCCGCGCCTGGTCGATCCGGACTTGCTTGTTCGGATCGTTCGCAGGCAGCGCCAGCGCTATCAGCAGGTCGCGCGCCTGCGGGCTGCCGACCCCGGGCGTGCTGAAGACCGCGGCTTGCAGCGCGTCGGTGAAACTTGGCCGCCGGTTCGGGTCTGGATCCAGCAGGCTGTTGATCAGATTGTCGACGCCCGGGTTGCCGGTTTTCTTGGCGAGGGAGCCCTCCGGCAGTTTGCCGTCCGGCCCAGGCTGGCCCAGGGCGACTTTGACGCCGCGAATGCGCGCTTCTCTGTCGGAATCAAATTTCTCGTCGTTCAGGATCGTATCGCCGGTGAAGATGTTGATCGCCGAAATCCCGAGCGACCATGTATCGGTCTGGTTGCCGATGGTGATAGCGGCCTTTGCCTTGTCGGTCGCGTGTTGCCTGATCGGCCTCGTAATATCGTTGACGCGTTTGTTCTCGATCTTCGGAAACGCCTTTTTCAGGTTCTCGGCGAACGCGTTGGCTTTGTTCGCGCTAGTCTTTCCGGCTTCGGTCTCGGCCTTCAGCAGCTCGGACGATTTCCATTGCGGGTTGCTGATCTCGTCCGGAACGTTTGAGAGAGCGATACTGGTGCCTGCCCGCGTTGTGCCGAAATCCGCGATCTTCACCATGCCGTTCGCGCTGATCATGCAATTCGGCGGCTTGAAATCCAGGTGGATCATTCGCTGATCCTCCTGGATGTGCCTCATGCCCTCGATCATGTCCTGCAGCATGGTCAGGCGTATGACATCTGCCTCCTCGTTGCTGAGAGCTCCGTTGGCGAGGTGCTGACTGAGGTTCACCGCGAAGTCGAAGGCGTCGCCATTCGGAGCGATCTCAAGCGCGAGTCCGATGCGGCCGTCGGGCATCTTCACGACACCCTTCAGCCCGAGGACGTTGTTGTGCCCGCCGCCGAGGCAGTTCATGTGGGCATCGTATTCCGTGCGCATGGCGTCGATGTGCTCGGCCAGGTCCTCGGCGTCGCCGTCCTTCAACAACTTGAAAGCAATCTTGCTGCCGGCATTGTCCTGATACAGAAACACATCCCCAAGTCCGCCCGAGCCGAGCTTCTTGTTGGCGTAATGATAATCCGTCCCGCCAACTTTGATCGACGGTAACTGCGGCTGGCCGTTGGCATTGTTGTTGACGATGACCTTGTCCGGGAGCATGTCCGATGCGGCCTTATGAAAGGCTTCGTTGAGCATCGTGCTCGCCTCCGGCCCGCCGAATGCGTCTGCATGGTTCGGAACTGTCAATTTCAGAGCGCTGAGAAGCTCCGTTTTGAAGCCTTCACCGTTGGAGAGCGCAAATTCCTTAAGCTCCGCCTGGCTCGGATTCTGGCCCTTGAACGCGGTGACAATCGCGTTGGCCAGATCGTCCGAGGTCGTATTCCCGTTGCCCGTGACAGCGCCGTGCAGATCGCTGGCGAAGCGAGCCACGTCGAAGGTGTCGCCGAGTTGCGCGAGTTTCGGCCCCGTGTTCGAAGGCTTTTTCTCCGCTTCCACGTTCTTCCCTGCGTCTTTCACCGCCTTGGTGAAAACCCGGACGCCGCCCGCGCGAACGGCGTGCTTCGAATCCACCCGGTCGGAGATCAGCTTCTTGACGTCGTTGAACAGCGATCTCTTTACTTCGGGCTTTTCATCCTTGAAGCGGTCGAACATCTCCTTCAGCCCCTCGGCCGCCGTTTCGCGCCGCTCCTTGGCTTTTCCGGTCAGGCGGCTCCACAGTCCCGCGGAGTGCGGCTTGACGTAGAGCTTGATCTCGCCGGTGGTCTTGTCGCGCTTGCCGGCGATTCTCCCCTTGTCGCCGCCGTCCTTAACGAGGGCGTGAAGATCCTGGAGCGTTGCCGTCTTGTGCGAAATCGATGGTTGGATTGCCATAGCAGCTGTCCCTTCAGACTCGAATGCCCATGCCAAGCTCCGCCAGTGGGTCGACACGGGCGTCCGCGGTCCCGGCGGTATCGGAGGCGAAGAATGCACGCCAAGTGAGCGTGCGGCTGGCCAGGTTGGCTGCGACCGTCGCGAGCAGGGTCGGCGTCAGCTCGGTGAACGTCAGGTCGGTCATCTGAATTGCCGCACCGCGTGGTCCTTCCAGCGCCATGCGCACGCCGCCGGTCTCGCGCCACAGCAGCGAATAGGTCAGCAGGCTTTGATAGATCGAAAGGCGCTGGGCCAGAGGCGGTTCGCCGATTTCGGTCGAGAGCATCAGGCGTCC
Organism: Hyphomicrobiales bacterium; assembly: GCA_039649225.1. Classification (GTDB taxonomy): domain Bacteria; phylum Pseudomonadota; class Alphaproteobacteria; order Rhizobiales; family Xanthobacteraceae; genus PALSA-894. Next base: position 22,340 of record JBBWZU010000661.1, read on the forward strand.
GCCCTCGGCGTCGATTTCCAGCTCCACGTCGACATGCTCGTAGCGGAGCGCGAAGCTGTCGTCACCGGTCTGGACCACCTCAAGAATGGCGTCATCGAGCGGGCCGACTTCCGAGATCAACTGCTGGACATGTTGTGCATCCGCCATGGAACGAGTGCTCTTCCTGGAGTGGGAACGGTATCGGCCGCCGCCGCGAGGTCGCTCGTTGCATAGCACGGTGGGCCGGGTCCGCTGTCACATTCATGACTCGGATACGCCCAAATCGGTCAACGCGATGCGTTCGCGACCACAACGGCAAGCCTTGCCGCGCTGTGCCTTGCCCCACCGCTCGCGGCGCTTCCGCACGCGCCGTCACTGACTGGCGACTAAGCCGGAAGGAAGGATGAATTGACGATCGAAGCGGCAGTGCTCCGACCAAGCCCGCAAGAAGCGGCGGCGTACCGGGTCGCGTACCTCCGGGCCCTGCGCGGTCAGGGGATCGTCGCCTGGAATGTGTTGAACCCGCTGCCTCCATTGAGCAGCGTATTCATCCCGGGATTATAAAAAAGGTTGTAGTCGGCGTTGCGCACTCCTGCCACATACCTTTCGCCCCGCACCGCCTTTTGCAGGGCCGCGCTCACCGCCATTGCCAGCCTTGCCTCGGGCGAAGCGCCGTTTGGAAAGGTGGTGCTGACGGCCACGGCCAGGCTGCGGAGCCAGATTGCGTTCTTCACCAGGTCTTGACCGGTCTGGGCTCCCTGCGGCGGGGGACCGTTATTGATACCGGTCGCGACCGCGGTAAGAAACGCGCGCAGCTCGTTCCGCGGCGCCGCCTGCAGGTGCTGGTGAAGCAAGCCGTCGATCTGGTTCAATATGCCATTGACGACAACCGGATTGGGAATGGCTTGCACCTTCGGGTTCGGCTCATTCTCGGACGGCTGCGCCGTATACGGAGCGGTCAAGTTCGCGTTCGGATTGGTCGCCTGGCGCACGATGTTTTGCATCGCGCCGCCCAGCGCACCGATGGAGCCGCCGTCGAGTTCAGGGACGATGCGCGCGAGCAACCTTGATGCAACGGAAGTACTGCGGAAGAACGTATCAGCTTTCTCCCCCGGCGTTTCGCGCTGGAACTGCTCCTGCGCGATGGTCGAGAGGTTTGGTTCGCTGAAGACGCGATTGCCGTTGGACAGGCGCAGCGTGGCCAGCGCATCGATGAGTTTGGGTTCGGGTTGGTTCAGAATGGCTGCGCGCTGCTGCGCATTCAGGCCCATCATTTTGGTCTGGAACAGGTTCGCGGCCCGATCCCGCACAGCCGGCAACTCGGCAGCGTCAGTTGCGATCGCGACAAGCGAGGTCGCAATCGCTTGCGTCAGTGGATTGATCGCCTGTGCGTAATTCAGGGTCCTGTCAGTCTGCTGCAAATCTCGGATTGAATTCTGAATCGTGGCCAGGTCGCGCTTCAAGACGGTCTGGCCGAGATATTCACCCCGCTTCCCCGCCACGTGTTGCAGTACGCGGGCGCTGAAACCATTCCCGTACTCGCTATCAATCGCGCGGTGAATCCAGGTGGCGCCTTGCTGTTCCTTCTGTTGCCGCAGGTCTTTTTTCGCCTGAAGAGTCTCGGGGTCTATCCCTATCGTCTTGCCCAACAAAGTCGTGCCGAGCGCTTTGCTGAGCGGGTTGCTGACAAGTTTGTTGTCGGCGCCGTGTGGCTTGTCGCCGTGCTGATAGAGCTGCGTGGCTCCGCCTTTCGTCGTCCTCCCACGAATAGCCTCGTTTTCCTTGGATCCGGTCTGGTTGGCGTCTCTGACGACCGTGCTGAACGTGGTGTGGGCGTTGATGTTCAAAGGCATGACGTTCCCTCCTGGCGGTCACTTGGAGCGATTTCAGCCGCGGATGAAGCCGAGGCTTTGCATCTCGAGACTGTCCGGTGCGGTGCCGCCGTTGGCGGGATCACGACTGAGGATGTCGCGCCACCCTCGCAGAATGTCGATGAAGACCTGCACCGCGCCGGCGAACGCCTGCGCATCGAGCTGCGCGGTGGAGAGATCGCAGATCTGGATCACCGAACCGTCAGGCCCGTCGAGGGCCAGGCGCACGCCGCCGGTGCTTCTCCATTGATTGTTGTACTGGAGCAGGAGCTCATGCACCGCCGCCTTGGCGGCCGGGCGCACGGCAGCCACCTCGCCTGTGAGAACGATGCGGTGCTGGTCGACCTCATGGTCCACGAACAGGGTCGTGTCCTCGTCCACCCCCAGGGCCCAGCCGCCCTCGTCGAAGCCGAGGACTTGCGCGAGCTCGAGAACGGCGCCGGTCTCGGCCATCAGCGCATTCAGTTGTTCTGTGCTTGCCATCTATCGTGACCCCCGATCGACGTTTGCAAAGGCATTCCCCAAGTCATGACAGCGGGCGGCTCTGCTCCATCATAGGCGATCGGTCTCTGACAAGGAAAGCAACGAAATGGTGACGGCGCCGGAGCGCTTGCGCTACAGTCGCCGCTGTGCCGTATCCTTTGCTGGAAGCGGCGGTGAGGCACTTGTCGCCTGCCGAGGCGTATTCCTGCTTGCGCAATCAGGGGGCCGACTTCCATGACCGAGCTCGAACGGACAGGCCGGCTGATCACCGAAGCGGGGCCGCGCGCGCGCTCCGAGCACGGCCAGCTGATAGTGTGACGGATACACGGCCTGAACGAGAGCACGCCGTGGTGGATGACAAAGTCACGTCGCTGATCGTCATTCAGCCGACGCCGTTCTGCAACATCGATTGCACGTATTGCTATCTCCCGCGGCGCGACGACCGCGCGAAGCTCGGCCTGGAAGACATCCGGCGCATCTTCGAGCGGCTCACGACGTTTCCAACGCTGCCGGACCGGGTCACCGTCGTCTGGCATGCCGGTGAGCCGCTCGTGCTCGGTCCGGCCTATTACGACGCCGCCTTCGCGTGCATTCGCGCTGTATCGAAATCAATCACGTTCGAGCACGCCTTCCAGACCAACGCCATGCTGATCGATGACCGTTGGTGCGATCTTTTCCAGCGCTGGAATGTAGGGCTCGGCGTCAGCATCGACGGCCCGCGGCACATCCACGATGCCGCGCGAAAGACACGTGACGGGCGAGGGACATTCGACCAGGCAATCGCCGGCGTGAAGTGTCTACAGAGGCGAAACATCCCCTTCACCATCATCTCGGTGTTGACCAAGGCCGCCGTGCTCGATCCGGACGGCATGTTCGAGTTCTACCGCTCGCTCGACATCCGCGACGTCGGCTTCAACATCGACGAGCAGGAGGGTATTCACAAAGCTTCGAGCCTCGGTGATGCCGCGAGTGAGACGGCGCTGACACGCTTCTTCGCGCGCTTCGGCGAGCTCATGACGCTGCACCAGTTTCCAATCGCGGTTCGCGAGCTCGAGGAAACGCTCGCCGCCATTCGCGTCCTCGATCCACATGGCCCCATGAACAGTCAGGTCACGCCGTTTGGGATCATCACGATCGGGGTCGACGGGGACGTCTTCACGTTCTCTCCCGAGCTCGTCGGTTACTCCGCCACCGAGTTTCCGACATTCGCCATCGGGAACGTTTTGCGGCAATCATTCGAGGAGCTGAGCGCTTCGCCCGTCCTGGCCAGGCTGACCGAGCACGTTCGGGAGGGCGTTGATCTGTGCCGATCGCAGTGCGCCTATTTTCGACTGTGCGGCGGTGGCGCGCCGTCGAACAAGCTGTTCGAGAACGGCACGTTCGCGTCGACAGAAACGCTCTATTGCCGGCTGACCAAGAAGCGGGTTGCGGATTTCGCTCTCGCGACCATCGAGGCGAACGCCGGGCGCGACAAGCCCGAAGGGACAGGGTAGGCGAGCCTGCGGAGCTAGTCGCGACGGTACGGTCGAGATTTGTAGCGCGATGGAACTCAAGGCACGGTGAGGCGTTAAATCCGCCGCTGCTTGATTGGAGGTGGCAATTGGCTAGTCGCAACTTCAGCTTATTCGCCGCACTGTTGTTTGCATTGCCGGCGAGCGCGAAACAGGTCGCCAACTCATCCGAGCCGACTGATCTCGACACGCGACTGGCGCGCGCCAAGAGCATCCTGGAGAAGCTCGACGCCCCGACCAATCGCGGCGGCGTCACACGGGATGAAGCGGATCCGAACAAGGTCTCCTGGGACAATTGGGACAACTGGCGCAACTGGAAGAACTGGCAGAACTTCCGCAACACCCCGCAATAGATTTCAGGGCGTACGGATTGCACCTCCGCACACTCAAGAGCCCGTTCGTAACAAGGACGTTGGCCATCACGGCGCGGCGCGACCAAGGTGGGCGCAACGTGACCTCGGACCAAGCCGGTTGCGGCCCGTATCCTGTCTGTCTTTCCACAACTTGCGGCGAGATCAAAAAGACTCGATGATGACGAACCACGCAACGAGTACCGTGCGAGCTCCTGTCGAAGGACCTGAAGTTGTCGTCGGCGGGCCAACTCGTCCATTTCGCCAATTCGCTCGGCGAGGCGCTCGAAGACCTCAACGAGAGCCGCGATCCGATTCAGCGGGTGATGCGGTCGGTCAAGACCTTTGCCGAGCAGGATCTGGAACTCGCGACGCGCTCCGCCAACTCGTGAGGGCTGGACCCGCGCACTCGGCTGCTACGAAGCCACGCTACCGCGATAGAAGTTGCTGAGGATCGAAGTCGGCCGCGAAGTCCGGACTCGTGCTGCTCGGGTCGCTCGCCGTGTTGAACAGAGACGCCAGGTAGGAGGCATCTATGCTAATGCCGCTTACGCTCGTCCGGCGTCTCCAGAAGGAAAGCGCGCGTCGCCCAGCGCAGGTGGCGTGACCGTGATGGGGCGGCAGCGATGGGGCGGCCTATCGGCCGTGTCGCAGGGCTATCGCACTTTCGTGATCACCGGCGCCCGGATGGGGAGCTCGACAGTCGTGTCGCCTTCCTCGGGGTCGCGATTGGTCGTCGGGAGGTTCAAACTGGCGGCGACGAGAGCGTCCGAAAAGCGCTTGGCGCGGTCAGGGCTCACCGCGGTGGAAGTTGACGTGGTGGTATTGGTCGTCGCTGGCGATTTGCTGACCGGATCGATCATCTTCTAACCCTCAAAATCGAGACAAGTCTTGCACACCCCGGCAACGCTGTCATGACCAAAATCACCGCCGGCATTCGCGCATCCGGTTGGTATGTCTGTTGGCATCTTCTGGATATGTTGCATCATAAACCTTTAAATACGCAATAGAATTTGCCGATGACATGAGTGTTCCCGGGAGAGTCCTCACAGAGCTGGGATCTTCGCGCTGAGATCACCGTGACCAAAGCCATCAACCGCGCATCGGGGTCTGAAACGCCTGCGGCTTGAGCAAGTGTCCGATAGCTCTGGCCAGGTCGTTGCCCCATTCAGAAAGCGTGTCATGGTCTTCTTTGTGCTCGGCCGGATGACCAATCCCACTCTCAAGCGGAAACAGCTACGACCTCGCTTGCTTAGGGTGCCCGAGCCTACCAATTGACTAAGAAAGCGTGCCGGGCACAGCGCTAACGCCGGGTACATTGATGGGTACATTGGAAAATCGTCGTTTGAAGAACGAGTACACTTCAAACAGTTACAAGGTAGTTCGATTTGCTGTCCAAGATGTTCGAACTGTCCGAGGAATGGAAGCTGCGCGTCGAAGGCTCCAACCCGTGCCGCGGCGTGAAGCACTACGCTGAAAACAAGGTGGAGCGTTTTCTTTCCGGCACAAGGCTTGAACGCGGTTTGCAACGATCTCGCCACCTCGGACAATACGGCGGCCCCGAAATTTTGTCTTTTCATCCTTGCTCGTTTTGCCATCCGCGACGCAACGAGTTAGCTCGTCTTGGAGCAGCACTTGCTGCCGCTGAGCGCGGTTCGCTGCTCGTAAATGGCGCCGAGGAACCAAGCGCGCGGACCGAGAGAAAACGCGGAGGTCAGAGGAAAACCGGGCCTCGTTCCGAGCACCCGTCGGTGATTGCTGCGATCCGTCTCCTTCTGTTGACGGGCTGCCGAGTAGGCGAAATCTTGAATTTGAAATGGTCTGCGACGGCCATGATCCCGAGGGCAACGTATTCCAACTCAGACAGACTGGCTAAGGTTCGCGGGTAGCAGGATTCGCTAAGTGCTCTCCATCGACGGGTATGGTCTGAACGTTCCTGGCACTTGCCGTGACTTGGCGCGCCCAACGTCCGAGTCGGGTCATGACCGACAAAACTCGTGGTGAGCATAACGAGTCCGCTTTCGAGCGCATCGCGACCAACCCCCTGTTGGCCCGGGCTCGTTGAACCTGACTGCGAAGCCGTGATTCAAGCCCCTGACCGAAGGGGCCGAATCAATTTGCTTCAGCCCGTATCTCTACCACGCCCGCAATCCGGTCGAACGCTTCTTCAACGAGATCAAACACTGCCGCCGGGTTGCAACGCGCTACGACAAGCCCGCCGCCAACTACCTCGCGTTCCTCCAGCTTGCGTCAATCAGGCTGTGGCTCCGTGCTAATGAGTCCACGTCCTGGGGCTGTGACCCGGCGCACCTGCGACAACAGTGCAGAGGCGACGTATGTTGCGCAATTGTCCGCGGGCTGACGAAAGATGCGACCGCCCGGTGCTGCGCTCCTCCGACGCGATTTCGGGCTCGCTGGCTACTGCCGCACACACGTGGACCTGAAATACTCGCTGCGCAATATCCAAACCAGTCGTGGCAACCTGCATGTGGATGGCCTGTCGTTGTGGCGTTCAGCGACCACGTTATGGCACCGTGTGCCGGAGGGCAGGACCATCCACCCCATCATCTTCCTCGACCGCCGCGCGCGATTCAGATCACGTGCTGGAGGACACAGCGGCAGGACACACGGGTGTACGTACCGAGTGTCGCGGAAGCTAACCGCCTCCTGAACGAGCCAACCAGACAATTCGACCGCCCTTGGCAGGATCGTTGACCGAATGTTCGATGAGCTCGAATCTGAATTTCGCCAGCAGGCTCTCGTATTCGGGCGCGGAGAGGCTAGCATGGTAGAGGGGATCGCCTCGATATGACCCGAGTCCTTCGCCGTGGCCAAGGCCCGCGTTGAACATGATGATGGCCCCCGTCGCCGCGTGAGCAGCAAACACTTCGAACATTGCCCGCTGATCGTCGTGCCGCAGGTGGAAGAAGCTGTCCCAGGCCAAGATGCCTTCAAAACGGCGGCCGAGCGCCAATGAGCGCATGTCGGCGACGATCCATTCGTCCTCGGGCAGCCTGCTGCGGCAGAGCGCGATCAGTGTCGGCGAGCTATCGACGCCAGTGACGCGAAAGCCGCGCGCAACCATGTGGCTCGCGACGGGCGAACCGCCTCCGCAACCCAAATCAAGAACACCGGCACCGCGAGGAAGCATATCGAGGAAGCGCTCAATCCAGCGCTTATCGTTCCATGCCGCCGCACGGCGGTCGGTGTCCCACGAGAGCGCGTGACGCTCGTAGTGCTCAACGATCCGGTCTGCTGCATCGCCCATCAAAACTCTCGCTTGAGTACGCCTTGTTGAAGACTTAGGTATTATCTGGGCGATCTCGCTCTATACTAGGATTATCAAGCCGGCTGGCTTGCTAGACGATCTCGGGCGCGCCGAGCATCACGTCACGCAGAAGCCCACGCTCGCTTAATTGTTCCATTACGACTCGCCGCTACCGAATACAGTGAGATTGTGTCAACGTCTCCTCGGCGACAATCAGCTGCTTGAAATGGAGCGGACGCGTATTCACGAGCGATTCCGTTGGGACGTTTACGCGCCAGGCAGAATGCTTGATATCGTCGAGTGAATAGGACTACGTTGATGGGCGATGTTCCCGTTCTGCAAGGAGAACGCGTGACTTTGCGCCCGCCGCGCCTTGAGGATATCGACGCGCGCCTCAAGCTGGGCATCGATCCAGAGATCCATCATATGTATGGAGGCAGTCGTGACGATCTGCGTCCGATGACGCCAGATGCCGCTCGGCGATGGGTGCAGCGGATCAGTGATCACAAACATGCCTGGGTGATCGAAGCACAGACACTGATCGGTGAGGTCAGGCTTGACCGCCTCGATGCAAGGGATTGTCGAGCAGCTCTGGCTATTGGGATCGAAGACCCGCAAAGGCTTGGACGCGGGCTCGGCACCGAAACAATCCGGCTGATACTCAATTATGCTTTTGGCAAGTTGACGCTGCACAGGCTTTCCGTGCGGGTCATCGCGTACAATGCGCGGGCGATCCGGGCGTACGAAAAGTGCGGCTTCATTGTAGAAGGGCGTGAGCGCGAGGCCGCACTCGTTGATGGTGCGTGGCACGACGACCTGATGATGGGCCTGCTCGATTGGGAGTACGCGCAATCAAAGTCCGGAGGACGATAAGCTCTGCCTTTCAGCTCAGTGCGGCCGCCTACAGACGCTTCGCTCATCTGGAATTTCGGCGACATCCGGCCGGTTATGGGAAAAGCCACTCTCGCACCCTTTCTTGGGACAACGACGCAAAGACTCCGAGTTTCGATTCTTCGGATTTTCAAAATCTGCGTGCGCTCCACGCGCGACGAGATCCTCGGCGAGAGGGAGCGATTGAGCATCGACTCGGCACGATCGTTCCTCCGTGAATACAATCAAAAAGGGGCGGTCGAGGTCTTCTTCAGTCGGCATCCGCAAGTGCGCCGTTACCGATGCTGCGAAAGCCTTGGCGGTACCGGGTCGGGGCAACACCGAACGAACGGTAAAAGCAACGCCGAAGCCGTTCCTCGGATTGGAAGCCTACGCGCGCCGCGATGGCGGCCAAGCTCAACGCAGTCGTTTCGATCAGCGCACGCGCCCGATCGAGGCGCAGACGCTCGATCGCCTTGGCTGGCGTCAACCGGGTCCGTGCCAGGGAATGCCGGTGGAAAGTGCGGGGTGCCATGCCCGACCGATTGGCCAATTGCTCCACCGTGAGTGGCTTGTGCAGGTTTGCAAGCACCCATTCCATCAGCGGACCAAAGGTATCATCGGACTGCAGCGCGAGCGGCGCCGAATGCTGCGTCTGACCGCCCGCTCGGCGCAGGTAGACGACGAGACGCCGCGCGACCTGGAGGGCAAGAGCCGAGCCCAGATCGTCCTCAATCAATGCAAGCGTCAGGTCAATGCCCGCAGTGACCCCCGCTGAGGTCCAGATCTTGCCGTCGCGCACCCAAATCGGGTCCGCAAGTACCCGGATGTCGGGGTATTCGTTGGAAAGTTGCGCGCAGGAACGCCAGTGCGTGACGACCTTGCGCTGCTGCAGCAAGCCCGCTTCTGCAAGCAGGAAGGCGCCGGTGCACACTGAGCAGATTCGCCGAGCACGACGCGATAGCTTTCGCACCATCGCGATCTGAGCGGGGTCATTTCGCGCCGCATGCACGCCAGGGCCTCCCGGCACCATCAACGTGTCGATTGACCTGGCGGACGGCTTCTCGGCAACGACATGGAGTCCCCCGGCGAAATTCAAATCGCGATGGTGAACGGCAGTGACCCTGATCCGGTACGCTGCGCGGCCCGCGTCACCAGCGGCGGTAAGCTGCACATCGTTGCCCTTGGCGAGCGGGCGATATCTGGCGCCCAAGAAGAATAGATCCGCCTAGCTAATGCAGGAACACGCGGAGTGTTGAATCCTGCAAGTCGGGTCGACCTCACTGATTCAACGGCGCTTCTAACGATAAGTTTTTTCTCTTTTTCGTTGGTGTTGAACGGACTGGTCTCGCCGGGGTTATCCGCAGGAGAAGGGAGCTCCCGATGAGTAAGAATACGATCACGCGCCGCCATCTCGTTGGCTCGACCGGCATTGGGCTGGCCGGGGCCGTCGCATCCACCGCTCCCTCGCTCGCAGAAGGGAACCAAACAATGGCCGCCCAGCCGCTTCAGGACC
>JBBWZU010000299.1:0-10237 GCA_039649225.1 Hyphomicrobiales bacterium
GTTACAAGCTCCTCGCGATCAGCAGTTTCATGATCTCGTTGGTGCCGGCATAGATGCGTTGAACGCGCGCGTCGCGGTACATGCGCGAGATCGGATATTCATCCATATAGCCATAGCCGCCGAACAATTGCAGGCATCGATCGACGATTTTGTTCTGCAAGTCGGTTAGCCAGTATTTGGCCATCGAGGCCGTGACGGTATCGAGCTCACGCCTGAGGTGCCGCTCGACACAGTTGTCGTGGAAGACCCGGCCGATGGTCGCCTCGGTCTTGCATTCGGCAAGCTCGAACTGCGTATTCTGGAAATCGATGATCGTCTTGCCGAACGCCTTGCGCTCCTTGACGTAGTCGATGGTCAATCGCAGCGCGCGCTCTATCATGCCGATCGCCGCCGTGCAGACGATCAGCCGCTCCTGCGGCAGGTCGCGCATCAGCTGATAGAAGCCCTGCCCTTCTTCGGTTCCGAGCAGACCTTCGGCCGGCAGCTTGATGTCCTCGAAGAACAATTCGGAGGTATCGGCCCAATCGAGCCCAAGCTTGGCAAGCTTGCGGCCACGGCGGAATCCCTGTGTCCCATCGGTCTCGATCACCATCAGCGAGGTGCCCTTGGCGCCTGCGGTCGGATCGGTCTTGGCGACGACGACGATCAGGTTGGCATGCTGGCCGTTGGTGATGAAGGTCTTCGAGCCGTTGAGCACGTAGCCGTTGCCGGATTTCTTCGCGGTGGTTTTCACGCCCTGCAGATCGGAGCCGGTGCCGGGCTCGCTCATCGCGATGGCGCCGATCAGCTCGCCGGTGGCGAGCTTCGGCAGCCATTTCTTTTTTTGCTCCTCGGTACCGTAGTTCAGGATGTAGGGCGCGACGATGCCCGAGTGCAGCGGCGCGCCGATCGAGTCGAGGCCGGCATGCGCGATCGCGCGGTTGATCACGGTCTCATGCGCGAACGAACCGCCTGCCCCGCCGTATTCCTCCGGCATGCTGGCGCAGAGAAGGCCCGCCTGGCCGAGCTTGTCCCAGGCCGAGCGCTCCATGATGCCGGCTTCGGTCCACTTCTCGACATGCGGAACGAGCTCGGCGGCGAGGAAACGGCCCGCCTGCTCCTCGAGCAGCACGAGATCCTCGGTCATCCAGGACGGACGCGGTACTTGAAGGGAGTCCATCGGCGCTTCGCTTCCCACCTATTATTCGCTGTGCTGATTGTTGACCAAATGCGCGGCTTTGTCTTGCAGCCAATCATCGCTGGTCTGGCTCGGCAGCGCGTGAATGCCATCGACCCAAGACACCTTGGCTTCCATGCCATATTGCTTGGTCGGCGGCATGGCCTCCGGATCGTCGAGACTGTTGATCGCGACACTGATCCGCCCCGTACCTTCGAACGCATACGTAAGCTGCGTGCCGCAGTCGCGGCAAAAGCCGCGTTCGGCCATGTTTGAACTTTTGAAGATCGACGGCGCGCCGCGCGTCCACTTCAGATGCTCTTTTTTGCCGCCGGTGAGGCCCATGAACGGTTGCCCCGATGCCTTCTGGCACATGCGGCAATAGCACACGCTCGAATAGGCCGGCATTTCCAGCCATTCGTAGCGCACCGCACCGCACTGGCAGCCGCCGGTCAGATTTTTCGCCGTCACGAAATTCCAAGCTCCTGTTTGAGATCGGCGATCAGCTTCGTTCCATGCCGCGCCTTGAATTCCTCGGTCGACATAAAGGATCGGCGGATCATCTTGTCGGTGTACAGAACGCGTTCAAGGTGATCATACTCGTGCTGCATCACGCGCGCCGGCCAGCCGCACGCACGCCACTCCTGAGGATTCCCCTTCTCGTCGAGATACGAGACCACGACCTCGCGGTTGCGCGTCACCATCGCGGTATATCCGGTGATGCTCAGGCAGCCTTCGAAGAAATCCCGCATCTCCGCACCGACCATGGTCATGACCGGATTGATGAGCACGCGCAGCGGCTGCGGCTCGCGCTCCCGTTCGATCAGCACATCCTGCGGAAGTCCGGCGGTCATCTCGGGCCGATCTTCCATCACGATGATGCGCTTCGACACGCCGACCTGCGGCGCCGCAAGGCCGACGCCCGGCGCCTTGTGCATCGCGGCGACCATCCCCTCAATGAGGTTCCGGATCTCCGGCGTGCGTATGGCGCTCGGCTCGACCGCCGCCGTGGCGGCCCTGAGAACAGGGTCGCCGACCTGAACAATCCTGGGCGCTTCGACGTCCATTCTCGATTAAGTCCTAGAACGCCTCCGCGGGCAACGCCATCATGGTGTCGGCGCCGGTCTGGATGCGCTTGAGATGCGTCGTGCTCTCGGGGAGCATCCGCTCCATGAAGAACTTGCCGGTGATGAGCTTGGCCTTCATGCGCTCCTCCGAGCCATTGGCGCCGGCCTTGAGCTTGTCCTGCGCGGCCTTGGCCATCTGGGCCCACATGTAGGCCATCGCCACCAGCCCGAAGAGGTGCATGTAGTCGGTCGAGCCGGCGCCGGCATTGTCGGGCTTCTTCATGGCGTTCTGCATGAACCACATGGTGGCCTGCTGCAGCGTGGCAAGCGCATCGCCGAGCGGCATTACATAAGGCTTCATCGCCTCGTCGGACGAATGCTCCTTCACGAAGGCCAAAACCTCGCCGAAGAACGCCGTGATCGCGCGCCCGCCATCGCGGCCGAGCTTGCGGCCGACCAGATCGAGCGCCTGGATGCCGTTGGCGCCCTCGTAGATCATGGTGATGCGGGCATCGCGCACGAATTGCTCCATGCCGTGCTCGGCGATATAGCCGTGACCGCCGAAAATCTGCTGCGCCATAACCGAATTGGAGAGGCCGTTGTCGGTGAGCACGCCCTTCAGCACGGGCGTGAGCAGGCCCATGTGATCGTCCGCCGCCTGGCGCGCCTTCTCGTCGTCGGAGCGATGCGCGACGTCCGCCTTGAGCGCGGTCCACAGCACCAGCGCGCGCGCGGCCTCGTTGAGCGACTTGATCGACATCAGCATGCGCCGCACGTCCGGATGCACGATGATCGGGTCGGCCGGCTTGTCCGGCGCCTTGGCGCCGGAGATCGAGCGGCCCTGCAGACGCTCCTTGGCGTAGATCACGGCGTTCTGATAGGCGACCTCCGACATCGCGAGGCCCTGCACGGCGACGCCGAGCCGCGCCTCGTTCATCATCGTGAACATGGCGTTGATGCCGCGATTCTCCTCCCCGATCAGGAATCCGGTCGCGCCATCGTAGTTCATCACGCAGGTCGAATTCCCGTGAATGCCCATCTTGTGCTCGATCGAGCCGCACATCACGCCGTTGCGGGTCCCGAGCGAGCCGTCCTTGTTGATGTTGATCTTCGGCACGATGAAGAGCGACAGGCCCTTGATGCCGGCCGGCGCGCCTTCGGTGCGCGCCAACACCAGATGGATGATGTTCTCTGACAGGTCATGCTCGCCGGCGGAGATGAATATCTTGATGCCGGTGATCTTGTAGCTGCCGTCGGCCTGCTTCCCGGCCTTGGTGCGGCAGAGCCCGAGATCCGTTCCGCAATGCGGCTCGGTCAGGTTCATTGTGCCAGTCCACTCGCCGCTGGTCATCTTGGGCAGATAGAAGGCCTTCTGCTCCGCCGTGCCGTGATGCAGAAAGGCCGCGATCGCGCCCTGCGTCAGACCCGGATACATCGAGAAGGCGATGCCCGCGCCGCAGAGAATTTCGTTGATCATCACCGTCAGCGTGCCAGGCAGACCCTGACCGCCGTATTCGGTCGGGACCGAGATGCCCATCCAGCCGCCCTCGGCGTATTGCCTGTAGCCTTGCTTGAAGCCGGCCGGCGTGGTCACGCTGCCATCATCGTGGCGCTTGCAGCCTTCGATGTCGCCGACGCGATTGAGCGGCTGCACGACTTCCTCGGCAAGTTTGGCAGCCTCCTCCAGGATCGCCGTTAGCGTGTCGGGCGAGACGTCCGAAAAGCCCGGCAGGTTGCCGTAACGCTCCATGTGAAACACATCGTTGAGCAGAAACTGCACGTCGTCCACGGGCGCCTTGTAGGTCGGCATAGCGATCTCCGGTCCTTGAGTTTTGTCTAGTCCCCTGCCTGCCCGCGCACGGCGAGCTTGGCTTTCATCACATCACTGGCACGCGTCAGCTCGGCGACAACGCGGTCGATGTCGGTCTTCTGCCGCTCGAGCCGCTCGATACGCTCGCTAAATTTTGCAAGTGCAACCTTTAGCTGGGTAACCTGTCCGTCGCCGAGATCATAGAGGTCGAGCATCTCGCGCACTTCCTCGAGCGAGAAACCGACGGTCTTGCCGGCCAGCACATAGGCAAGGCGGGCGCGGTCGCGCCTGCTGTAGAGCCGCTGTTCGCCACGGCGCGCCGGATCGAGCAGTCCCTTTTCCTCGTAGAAACGCAGCGTTCGCGCCGAGACGGCAAATTCCTTGGTCAGGTCGCGGATCGTAAACACGTCGCGGCCCGCGCCCGGGCCCTCTGGGTCGGACGCAAAATGGGCGCCGCCGAAATTCTCGAGTTCCGTCACGTGGAGGCTCTCCGGCCGATTGGCGTCTGCACTGTGACTTCTAATGCATCTAGTTTACGTAAACGTAAAGATCAAAATCCAAAAAAATTGTGCACGCGACCGATGCACTCCCAGCGCATGGACGCGGCACAAACGTCTAACACCCCATGACGGCGCTCGAGGCACCCGGTCCTGGCAGTCGCAATCAGCCCGAGGTCGACCTAAGGCGTACGGGTTGGCCGGCCCTGGCGGTCCAGATCAGCCGTCTTGCTCGAGAGCGAGGAGTAGATCCTGAAAAGCTCGTTGAGCCCTTCTTCCAGATCCGCCTTCTGCCGTTCCAGCAGCTCGATCTGCTCCAGGCATTTCTCGCGGCTGAGCGCCAGCGTATTGGCGTCGGCATCCCCTTCCTCGGCGGCGATCATCTGGCGGATTTCACCGAGCGTAAAGCCGAGCTTCTTACCCTTCAGGATCAGGGCAAGGCGCGTCCGATCGCCCTGCGAGTACAGACGGCTCAAACCCTCGCGCTGAGGCGAGAGAAGACCCTTGTTCTCGTAGAAGCGCAGGGCCCGCAACGTAACGCCGAAGTCGCGCGCCAGCTCGCCGATCGTGAATTCAACTTTGGCGGCGGAATCCATGTCATCTCCAGCTTGGCCGGCGCCCCAAATCGGGGACGCGGAATGCTCTGCCTCGTAGGAATCATCCATTGTGAATCCTCGCAACACATTGAGTAAACCCATATACCACGGGTACTTAGTCCGAGATAGCCCGCCCTGTGGAGAAAAGCGAGCAATGTGACGTTAGAAGAGGGGTAGATAACCGTAATCTCGACCCGATCCCCTCACAAAAACGGTGACCTTTCGCGGTAATACAATCTGGACGAGCAGGACTCGCCCGCCGTGGCGGGTTGTCTGCGGAACCAAGCTGATTCGCGCATAGATCGAGCCAACACCTGGGTTTTAACCGCTTATTTACCGTAACGCGCAGAAAGTGTGCCCGAGGACGCAGGATCGCGCGCGCGCTTCATATCTCGTTGAAGAGCGTCAGTACTGAGGGGGATGCCCCCCGCCGTCCGGCCTTTGCACAGGCTGCGGGTTACGCAATGACGTCAGGCGTTTCGTGGAACGAGCCCGGGCTGAACCCGGAAGCGCAGCGCGGCGCGGGCGATGCCGCGCGCCGCGCCGGGTTGTCGTCCGGCCGGTCCGGTTCCGGCTCGATCAGCGCGCGGCTCGAGGAGCTCTCGCAGCGCATCGGCGGTCTGAGCAACGTCGCGGCGGCGCCGATTGCCTCGTCCGTCCGCGGCGCCCGCTTGTCCGAAACCGTCGCCAAGCTCAACGCCCGGCTGGCGCAAATGACCACCAGCGACACCGAGCCGCAGGACCAAGGGGTGTTCGACCGCGCGTTCGACGCCGCCCCGCGCGACCGTGCATCGCAGGGCATGCCCGAGCCGTCCGAGCTCGGGATCGATCAGGTCATTGCCGAAATCGCGGCGCGCCAGCGCCTGCTCGATGAGGCGCCGGCACACGCGCCGGCTGCGCCGGTCGCGCCGGCACGCCATGCCGAACCTGCGGCGCCCGATTTTTCCAGTCTGGAACAGCAGCTCCAGAACATCACCCGGCAGATCGAGACATTGCGCCGCCCATGCGGTATCGAGGACGCACTGGCGGCGCTGCGCACCGACCTTGCCGGCATCGGCCGCGCCATCGATGAGGCGATGCCGCGCCGCGCGCTCGAAGCGCTGCAGAGCGAGGTCCACGCGCTCGCCGATCGGATCGGCGATGGATACGGGCGCGGCGGCGATCCCGCCGTGCTGGAGACGATCGAGCGCGGTCTGGCGCGGGTTCACAGCGCGCTCAACGAGATGACGCCGGCCGAGGGCCTCGCCGGTTTCAACGCGCGGATTTCGGAACTCGCCGACAAGATTGACCACGTGGCGGCCGCTGGACCTGATCCGGAAACGCTGCGCTATCTGGAAGCCGCCATCAACGAGTTGCGCGAGCTTTCCGCCGGGGTCGCCTCGGCCGAAGGCGTCGCCGCCATCGCCGGTGACGTCCAGGCACTCGGCGCGCGCATCGACCACATCGCGCAAACGAGCGGAACCACCGGCCTCGACTCGCTGGCGGAACGCGTCAGCCAATTGACCCAGGCGCTCGACACCCGCGTCACCGAAATCGGGCCGCTGCCGAATAATCTGGAATCGCTGGTCAAAACCCTCAGCGACAAGCTCGATCATGCCGACGCCGGCTCGCGCGACCAGATCGCCTTCGACCAGCTCGAACGGCAGATCGCCGGCCTCGCCGAAAAGATCGATGCCGCAGATCAGCGCTCCGGCAATCTGAGCGCGATCGAACGCGGCATTCAGCAACTGACCCTGCAGGTGCGCGCCGCACGCGAAGACGCGGCGACGACTGCGGAGCGCGTCGCGCGCACGGTCGCGGCGGATCTTGCAAGCACGCTTCCGCATGCCAGCGTCGATGTTTCGGCGCTCAAGCAGGATCTGGAAACGCTGCACGCCAGCCAGTCCGAAAGCGAGCAGCGTACCCACGAGACGCTCGAAGCCGTGCACGACACGCTGGAGCGCCTGGTTGAGCGGCTCGCGATGGTCGAGACCGGCGTCCGTGCCGACAGCCGCCCCAGCGGAGAGCGCACCCAGGCGCGCACCGCTCACGCTACGCCGTTTGCCGCAATGCCGGCCTTGATTCCGGAACCGGCCACCGCGATGCCGGCCCCGATGCCGCCTGCGCCGCGCCCTGCTCCGCCGATGTACGCGCAGCGCGGCGAACGCACGCCGATCGCGCCCGATCTGCCTGCCGATACGCCGCTCG
This sequence comes from Hyphomicrobiales bacterium, assembly GCA_039649225.1. Taxonomy (GTDB): domain Bacteria; phylum Pseudomonadota; class Alphaproteobacteria; order Rhizobiales; family Xanthobacteraceae; genus PALSA-894. The sequence goes on from JBBWZU010000299.1 coordinate 7,314, forward strand.
AACCGGGCAGTGCCGGCCGCGGACGTTCAGCGGCCGAACGGATCGCCGCATCCGAGGCGGCGCTTGGACCGCTCAAGCGTGAAGGCGGGGAAGTCACCGGCAAGGCGAACTTCATCGCGGCCGCGCGGCGCGCCGCCCAGGCCGCCGCGAGCGAAGGTGGCATGGCCGACGGTCAGCAGACCGAAGAGCATAAAGATGACGAGACTCCGACCAGCCTGATCGGCCGTTTCCTCGCCAATCGCCGCCGCGCGCTCGTGCTGGGCGTCAGTGCGCTGCTGGTGCTCTACGGCGCCATGCAGGTCATCAACATGATGGGCGGCCCGGGCGCCGAGCCACCACGTCCGGCATCGAGCCAGGTCCAGCCGCCCCAGTCCACCAAACTGGCGGCCGTGGCGCCCGCGGCATCCACGCCGGCTGTTGCCGCAACGCCCGCCGTTTCGGCGCCGCAGGCGGCTTCCGCAGGGCAAACATCGACTGAGCCATTGGCCGCCCCGGCCTCCACCGCAAGTCTCATTGCGCCGATGCCGACCACCGCGCGGCCTTTGCCCGCCGCTCAACCGGCTCCCGCCAGCGAGGCCACCGGGTCGGTCAAGCCGCCGTTGGATATCGTCGCAGTCCCGACGCCCGCGACCCCGGCCGCCACGCACTCCGCCAACCTCAGCGACAAGCTCCCGGCTTCGATCGGCGGACCGGCGCTGCGGACCGCCGGAGTCGCGGGAAATCCGGCCGCCGAATACGAGATCGGCGTGCGTTTCGCCGAAGGACGTGGCGTGCCCGCCAATATGGAACTGGCGGTGCAATGGCTCGAGCGCGCCGCCAACCAGGGGCTGGCTCCCGCCCAGTACCGTCTCGGCAGCCTTTATGAGAAGGGCCAGGGCGTAAAGAAGGACCTGGAGAAGGCCCGGACGCTCTATCTGGCGGCCGCCGACAAAGGCAACGCCAAGGCCGTGCACAATCTGGCCGTGCTCTATGCCGAAGGGATCGACGGCAAGCCCGATTACCGCATCGCCGCGCAGTGGTTCCGCAAGGCGGCCGAGCGCGGCGTCGCCGACAGCCAGTACAATCTCGGCATCCTGTATGCCCGCGGCATCGGCGTCGATCAGAATCTCGCCGAATCCTACAAGTGGTTCTCGCTCGCGGCAGCGCAGGGCGACCAGGACTCGGCCAAGAAGCGCGATGATGTCTCGGGCCGGCTCGATCAGCAATCGCTGGTGGCGGCACGGCTTGCGGTGCAGACCTGGGCAGCAGAGCCCGCGCCCGATGAGGCGATGACCGTCAAGGCTCCGGCCAATGGCTGGGACGGCGCGCCCGCCGCTGCGCCGGCAAAACCGGCCGCACGCCGCAAATCGCAGTCATCCTGAGCGAGCGGCGGGGAACATCCGCGTCGGCATCGTGTCTCCCTGCGGCACCGTTTACGCTTGCGGCCCGATCGTGACCGGGTCATTCACAAAACCTTCATCCCCAATGGCCGTATCTTTCTGCGCGACCACTGGAGAATCCGTCTAAGGTCGGGGTCTCCCTCGCTCGGTCGCCCGCGGCCCTCGCATCGGCGGACCCTTGTCTCGTGCAAATCTACCTTCCGATCGCTGAACTGCCCGTCAACGTCCTGCTGATCCTCTTCATGGGGCTCGCGGTCGGATTCATATCCGGCATGTTCGGCATCGGCGGCGGGTTCCTGATGACACCGCTGCTGATCTTCGTCGGCATCGCGCCCGCCGTCGCGGTGGCCAGCGTCGCAAGCCACGTAGCGGCCTCGTCGTTCTCCGGCGCGATATCCTATTGGCGGCGTCGTGCGCTCGATCCGGCGCTCGCGCTGGTTCTGCTGACCGGCGGCCTGACCGGGACCACGGCGGGCGTCTGGCTGTTCACGTTGCTGCGCGCCATCGGGCAGCTCGATCTGACCATCGCGATGTCCTATCTGATCCTGCTCGGCGCCGTCGGCACCATGATGATCGTGGAGAGCGTCAGCGCGATCCTGCGCGCCCGCGGCGGCCGGCCCGCGGAGATCCGCCGTCCCGGCAGCCATTTGTGGATTCACGGCCTGCCGTTGAAGCTGCGGTTCAAGACCTCGAAGATCTATGTCTCGGTCATTCCGATCGTCACCATCGGATTCCTGATCGGCTTCATCGGCGCCGTGATGGGCATCGGCGGCGGTTTCCTTCTGGTGCCAGCGCTGATCTACCTCATCCGGGTGCCGACCGGCGTGGTGATCGGCACCTCGATGGTGCTCACCCTCGTCACGATGGCGTACGCGACCATCATCCACGCCGCCACCAACCATCTGGTCGATGCGCTGCTCGCGCTGATCCTGATGATCGGCGGCGTGATCGGCGCGCAATTCGGCGCGCGCACCGGACAGAAATTCAGCGGCGAACAATTGCGCCTGCTGCTCGGAATCCTGGTGCTGATGGTCGGACTGCGCTTTGCCTACGACCTCGTGGTGCAGCCGGCGGACCTTTACACCATCCGTGTGCTGGAGGATCAGCCGTGAGTGTACGGCCACAGGCAATGGCGGCCGCGCTCGCTGTCGCGGCGTCCACCGCGCTCGGCACGCCGGCGGCGGCCGAAAAGCTGATCACGACGCTGTCGACCTCGCGCGTGCTGATCGCATCAAACTTCACCGGCGCGGACGTGGTGCTGTTCGGCTCGGTGGAGCGCGACGCGCAAACCGTGGCGCGGCGCGGCGGCTACGACATCGTCGTGACCGTGACCGGCCCGCGCGAGACGGTCATGACGTTCCGCAAGAAACGCGTCGTCGGCATCTGGATCAATTCGGATCAGCGCACCTTCGTCAAGGCGCCATCATACCTGACCGTGCTCGCCAACCGCACCATCAACGAGATCGCCGACGTGAACACGCTGCGGCGTACCCAGACCGGGCTCGCCCGCGTGCTGCTGCCGCAGGAGATTTCCGGCGACATCGC
>JBBWZU010000710.1:0-5405 GCA_039649225.1 Hyphomicrobiales bacterium
TCGTCGATCAACGAGATGATCTTCTGGCGCGCCGTGCAGGGCTTCATCGGCGGCGGCATGATCCCGACGGTGTTCGCCACCGCCTTCACGATCTTCCCGCGCTCCAAGCTCGGCATCATCTCGCCGATCATCGGCCTCGTCGCGACGCTCGCGCCGACGATCGGCCCGACGGTCGGCGGCTATCTCACCGACGCGCTCTCGTGGCACTGGCTGTTCTTCATCAACGTCGTGCCCGGCATCGGCGTCGCGGCCGCGGCGTTCGTCATGATCGATTTCGACAGACCGGACTTCAAGCTGCTCGACAACTTCGACTGGGTCGGCCTGTTGTCGATGGCGGGCTTCCTCGGCGCGCTCGAATATGTGCTGGAGGAAGGCCCGCGCAACGACTGGTTCGGCGACGACAGCATCGTTCTTCTCGCCTGGGTGGCGGCGATTTCCGCCCTGGTGTTCTTCTATCGGGCCTTCACGGCGAAATCGCCGATCGTCGATCTCACGGCCTTCAGCGACCGCAACTTCGCGCTCGGCAGCCTGTTCTCGTTCGTGCTCGGCATCGGGCTCTACGGGCTGACGCTGGTCTACCCGCTCTATCTCGGGCAGGTGCGCGGCTATGACGCGCTGATGATCGGCGAGACCATGTTCGTCTCAGGGTTGGCGATGTTCATGACGGCGCCGTTCGCCGGCCGCATGGTCGGCAAGGTCGATCCGCGCTTCATGCTGATGGCGGGCTTTGCGTTCTTCGCGGCCGGCACCTGGTGGATGACGGCGCTGACGCGCGACTGGGATTTCTGGGAACTGCTCTGGCCGCAGATCTTCCGCGGCGTCGGCCTGATGCTCGCGATGGTGCCGATCAACAACGTCGCGCTCGGCACGCTGGCGCCTGAACGGGTCAAGAACGCCTCGGGCCTCTATAATCTGATGCGCAATCTCGGCGGCGCGGTCGGACTTGCCGGCATCTACACGTTCCTGAACGACCGTACCGATCTGCACATTGCGCGGCTGCACGAGAATTTCACTTTCGCCCGCCAGTCGGCGGTCGAGGCGCTGGGCAACATGACGGCGCAGTTTCACAGCTACGGCGCGGACGCGCAGGCGATGGCGCTCAAGCAGATGACGCAAGTCGCGCACCGCCAGGCCGCCGTGATGGCATTCGCGGATGTGTTCCTGGGGCTAACCGCGCTGTTCGTGATGCTGGCGGTGCTGGCCGTGCTGGTGAAGAAGCCGGCGCCGCCCGCGGGTGCGGGCGGGGGGCACTAGGCCAACTCTATCGCGGCGGCCGGATTGATCTTATCCTCGCCCGATTGCGGCCGGCCCCGGGAGAATAGAGTTGCGTGCATTTCTGGCAGCCTGCACGGTCGTGCTTGCGCTCGTCGCGATCGTGATCGGCGCGAGCTATGTGGCGCTCCGACCGACCGTGCTGAAGGTCGCGGTGCCGGCGTCCGACCCGATCGACCAGCGTGTGATCGGCGCGGCCGCCGAGATGCTGCACACGCAGCGCGCGCCGGTGCGCATCGAGATGGTACCGGTCGGCGACACCCAGATTGCCCTGGAGGCGCTCGAATCCCTCAAGGTCAATCTCGCCGTGGTGCGTGCGGATGCCGCGCTGCGGGACCGTGTTCACACCGTCATGATCATGCGGCGCGACGTCGCCGTGCTGATCGCGCCCAAGACCGGCAAGGTACAGAAGGTCGGGGACCTTGCCGGCGCGATGGTGGGCGTCACCCGCGAGGGACCGCTCGATGGCGGGCTGTTGCTGCCGGTGCTCGACTATTACGGCGTTGGGCGCGACAAGACCAAATACATGGCGCTGCCGCCCGACGAGATCGCGAATGCGCTCAAGACCAAAAAGGTCGACGCCATCATCGCGCTCGGCGCGACCGCCTCCAAGCGAATGGGCGACGTCGTTGCGGAGGCCGGGCGTGGGCTGAGGGGCGCGATCCAGTTCATCGACATCGAGGAGGCCGACGCGATCGCCAAGCGCATTCCGGCGCTGGAATCCGTCGAGGTCGATCAGGGTGCGTTCGGCGGGCGGCCGCCGCGGCCGGCCGAGAGCTTCAATACGCTCGGCTATTCGATCCGGTTGGTCGCGACGCAGAAGGCGGACAACGAAACAATCGCCGAACTGATGCGCCAGCTCTATTTCATCCGGCAAAACCTCTCTGCCTCCATCCCGGGCGCGGGCCTGATGGAGGCGCCCGACGTCGACGAGGCGACGTCGTTCCTGATCCACCCGGGCGTGCGTGTCTATGTGAATGGCGAGCAGCGCAGCTTTCTCGACCGCTATAGCGACTGGATCTATCTCGGCATGTTCGTCGGCAGCGGACTTGGTTCGGTCACGGCGGGGCTGTTCGGCTTGAGGGGCGGGCGGCGCCCGCGTGATCCGATGGTGCCGGCGCGCGATCTCCAGCCCGTCCTCGATGCGGTGCGCGATGCGCCGAACCTGGAGGCACTGGACAGGCTCGAGCGCGCCGCAGATGAAATTTTCCGTGCCGCCTATGCGCACGGCGTCAAAGACGAGCTATCGCCGACAGGAATCGCGAGTTTCGACATGGCGATGCGCGAATTCCGCAGCCGCGTCGCGTCGCGGCGTAGCGCATTGGCGGGCTGATTTTCGCCTGGATTATGCGCGATGACGCTCAAGGGCGACGTCACGAGAGACGCCAATGACCAACCGTTTCCCGACCCGCCGCACGGTGCTCACGACCGGCGCGTTTGCCGCCGGTTCCTTGCTGACGCTCGAGCCGGGCTTTGCCCAGGCGCCGCTCAATCCCACACCCGAATGCCATGACGGCGACGCGCCGACGCAGCGCCAGACCGAAGGGCCGTTCTTCAAGCCGTCCTCGCCCGAGCGCGTCGAGCTGATCGAGCCCAGCATGGGCGGCCAGCCGCTCGAGCTGGTCGGCTTCGTGCTGACGCGCGGCTGCAAGCCGGTCGCGGGTGCGCTCGTTGATTTCTGGCAGGCGAACCACAAGGGCGAATACGACAATGCCGGCTTCCGCCTGCGCGGGCATCAGTTCACCGATGCGGACGGGCGTTTTCGCCTGCGCACCATTGTGCCCGGCGTCTACGAGGGACGCACGCGCCACATCCACGTGAAGGCGCAGCCGAAAAGCGGGCAAATCCTCACGACGCAGCTCTACTTTCCGGGCGAACCGGCGAACCGTAAGGATGGCCTGTTCCGCAAGGAATTGGTGATGCGCACCGCCAAGAATGAAGGCTGGCTCGCCGGGCGGTTTGATTTCGTGATGGGTTGAAGCGGAGCAAATTCTGCTCCGTATTTGAACATCTCGTGCCTCTAAGGCTTCGCCGTCAATCCCCGCAGCACCAGTTGCCACACACCCTCGAACGCCTGGTCGATCTGCGGATCGGCCCATTCGGCCGCGTGCGCCGGGTTGTGGAAGCGGCCGGTCGCGTCGAGTACGGCGCGCGCGGTCGCGACAGGCTCCGCGGCCTGGAATTCGCCACGCTTCATGCCATCCGCGATGATCGCCGCGGCCTGCGCGATGAGCGTCGCGATATGTCCCATCACCGTGATGCGAGATTCACGCGCGAGTGTATAATACGTGGCGAACATTTCCGGATCGTTGCCGACCTTGCGCCGTTTGGCGTCGATGAGCGCGCCGAGCCAGCGCCGCAAACGCTGCGGCGCCGGTCCGGTTTCGCTGACGATCGCATCGAGCGGTGCCGACACGCGGGCAAGCCAGCGCTCGATGACGGCGTCGCGCAATTCCGCCTTGCTGGCAAAGTGGCGATAGACGCTGCCGTGGCTGACCCCGAGCGCGCGCGCGACGTCGACCACGGTCGCCTTGGCCGGGCCGAACCGGCGCAAGACGTCTTCGGTCGCATCGAGGATGCGGTCGGGCGTGAGCGTCAGTTCGTTCATGCAGCGTGCGATCTGCGTTCGCTGTCGAGATGATCCATCTGCGCTGCCGGATAGCGCGCGCCGGCGGCGGCGCCGCGCGGCACCGCGCGCTCGATGGTGGCGAGATCGTCGGCAGTCAGCGTCACGTCGAGTGCTCCAAGGGCTTCGGTCAACCGGTCGCGGCGGCGCGCCCCGACCAGCGGCACGATATCCGAACCGCGTGACAGCGCCCAGCCGATCGCGATCTGCGCCACGCTGACGCCCTTAGAATCGGCGATTTTGCGCAACGCATCGACCAGCGCGAGATTGCGGTCGAGGTTCTCGCCTGAGAATCGCGGGCTGATGCTGCGGAAGTCGCGCCCCTGCGCGCTGCGCTCTTTCGACCAGTGACCCGAGATCAGCCCGCGCGACAGCACGCCATAGGCGGTGATGCCGATGCCGAGTTCGCGGCAAGTCGGCAATATCTCGTCTTCGATGCCGCGCGAGATCAGCGAGTACTCGATCTGCAGATCGCAGATCGGATGCACGGCGTGGGCGCGTCGAATGGTGTCGGCGCCCATCTCGGAGAGGCCGATGTGGCGCACGTGCCCGGCTTTCACCAGGTCGGAGATGGCGCCGATCGTGTCTTCAATGGGCACGTTCGGATCGAGGCGCGCCGGCCGGTAGATGTCGATGTAGTCGGTGCGGAGCCGCTGCAGCGAGTAGGCGAGGAAATTCTTCACCGCCAAGGGGCGCGCGTCGAGGCCGTTGAAGCCATTGGAGGCATCGCGCAGCGCGCCGAACTTGACGCTGATCTGCACCTCTCCGCGCGGGACCTCGCGCAGCGCCTCGCCGATCAGCATCTCGTTGTGGCCCATGCCATAGAAATCGCCGGTATCGAGCAGGATGATTCCGGCCTCGCGCGCGGCCGCAATGGTGGCAAGGCTCTCGGCCTGGTCGGCGGGTCCGTACATGCCGGACATGCCCATGCAGCCGAGGCCCAAGGCGGAGGTTTCAAGGCCGGAGGTGCCAAGCTGGCGGGTCGCGATGGTCATGGTTGGAATCCTTTCGGGCCGGGGAAATCGTTGAACGAAGATAAAGATGGAATGACAGATGTCAATATTTGTTATTTCAAGAAAATTCGAGGCGTGCGGGGTTCTAGTTTTTATGAGCTGGATCATATGGTTGTGTGGAAGTTCGAATTTCTGGTGCGATCTGACGGAGCCCGACCGGCCGGCGCCGTGGGCTGGGGATGGCGGTGTCACGGAGGTTCGAATTGGTCCGCTGAATGCGCTACTGCATTGACCAGGACGAACAGGGAGGACGATCATGGCCGAGGCGCCGACGCCGCAGCCGAAGGCATTTCCGGTGTCGTGGGACCAGTTTCACCGCGACGCACGCGCGCTGTCGTGGCGGCTCTCCAGTGTCGGGCCGTTCGAAGCGATCGTGTGCGTGACGCGCGGCGGCCTGGTGCCGGCCGCGATCGTGGCGCGTGAGATGGAGATCCGCCTGATCGAGACGGTGTGTGTCGCGAGCTATCACGAGTACCAGTCGCAGGGCGACCTCA
>JBBWZU010000739.1:0-6472 GCA_039649225.1 Hyphomicrobiales bacterium
CGGTCGCCGAGCGACAATTTGACCTTGGTCTTTTCCTTGTTGGCCTGGGCGAGCGACATCTCGCCTTCCTTCACGGCGCGGTGCAGCAGCAACCAGGAGGCGAGCTGCATCAGCCGCGTGGTCAGCCGCATGCTTTCGGTTGCGTAAGCCAATGCAGCGCCGCGCTCGAGCTTTTTGGAATCCTGGCGGCCGGGTCCATCCAGATAGCTGGCGGTCTCTTCCACCAGTCCCATTCCCTCTTTGAACAGGGCGGCGAACGCCTGGGAGCTGGCGAGCTTTTCGCTGAATGATACCGGTTCAACGCCTTGAGCCGACTTGTCGGACATGACTCTACGCCTCACAAAACTAAACGAAAGGTATCGTGGCGTGGGCCTGACTGTCTAGGCCGTATCAACCACACCTTCAGACATAGTTTCCGCAGACATAGTTTCCGCGTTTCCGCGCTGCGCGCACCCTTGGCCGCAAATGGGACGATCTGAGGCAGCACGGGGGCTGGAGACAGAAGCCGAAAAAAAGAGCCGCCGTTTCCGGCGGCTCAAAGGTGATAACAGGGAGGCGTCAAACAGAGTGGACAGGAGCCACTCGACGTCCAGAAGCTGGACACTCACAGTAATGATCGAGAAAGCTTAATAAGTGGTTAATACCTAAATTAAATTGCTTATCACCATCGCAAGCGGAATGCGGTTCAACGCTTGAAGAACTGATCGGCGGCCGAACGTGTCGCGTGCTTCTTGATCTTGTCGGCTTCGAGCCGTGCGATCTCGTCCTTCAACAGGCCGATGCGCTCATCAAGCTCGCGCACCGACAGCAAGGCAAGGTCCTGCCCGATCTCATGGGCGATCTTCTTCTTCGGTCGGTCGTCGTCTTCCATCGCTGCCATGCGGCACCTCTTTTAAGGCTTAGGATATCCGCCGTCCTGCCGGTTGTCACACCTCGCGGCGCCGACTATGCAGGCACAGCCAAGAACGAGGATGCCCGATGCCGATACCCTCCCGCATGACCGCCATTGCGATCCGCGAACCCGGCGCGCCCGAGGTGCTGGTGCCGCAAGAGCGCGATGTCCCGGCACCGAAGCAAGGCGAGGTGCTGGTCAAGATCGCGGCCGCCGGCGTCAACCGTCCGGATGTGATGCAGCGCCAGGGCAAATATCCGCCGCCGCCCGGCGCGCCCGACATTCCGGGTCTCGAGTTGGCCGGCGAAGTGGTGGCGCTTGGCGAGGGAGTTCAGCGCTGGAAGGCCGGCGACAAGATCACCGCATTGGTTCCCGGCGGCGGATACGCGGAATACGCCGCCGTGCACGAGACCAACGCACTGCCGGTGATCCCGCAGCTTTCGATGATCGAGGCCGGCGCGATCCCCGAGACGTTCTTCACCGTCTGGCACAATGTGTTCGAGCGCGGCGCGCTCAAGAGCGGCGAGACGATGCTGTGCCATGGCGGCTCGTCCGGCATCGGCACGACCGCGATCATGCTGGCGAAAGCCCGTGGCGCGCGCGTCATCGTCACGGTCGGATCGCAGGAGAAGGCCGAAGCCTGCCTCAAGCTCGGCGCCGATGTGGCGATCAACTACAACACCCAGGACTTCGTCGCCGAGACCAAGAAGGCGACCGGCGGCAAGGGCGCCGAAGTCGTCATCGACATGGTGGCGGGCGACTACATCCAGCGCAACTATGAGGCCGCCGCAATGGATGGCCGCGTGGTGCAGATCGCCTTCCAACAGCCGCCCAAGGCGATGGTCGACTTCCGTCCGCTGCTGATGAAGCGGCTATGGCACACCGGCTCGGGCTTGCGTCCGCGCCCGGTGCAGGACAAGGCGGCGATCGCGCGCGCGCTCGAAGAGCACGTCTGGCCGCTGATCGCCGCCGGCAAGGTGAAGCCGGTGATCTTCAAGACCTTCCCGCTGCGCGAGGCCGCGGCCGCGCACGCGTTGATGGAAACAAGCCAGCATATCGGCAAGATCGTGCTGACGAACTGAACCACGCGAGCCAGGCGGCTGTTGCGCGTCCCGATTGCGGCCGGCCGCGATCACAAAACCGCCGCTTAAATCCACGCATGTGGCCAAGCGGGGCGAGCGAGTTCTGAATTGTGAAATTTCTCAACCTCGCGTTCGCCCTCGCCCGATTCGCTCTGGTCGCCGCACTGATACCGCTCGCCATCGGCTGGCGCACGCCGCTGTTTGCCGGTTGGCGCTATACGGCGCTCGCCGCACTCTTGGTTCTGCCGCTGATTTTGATTGGGTTCGAATTCTGGATGCTGCGCAGAACCCGAAAGGCATCGCATGCCGCGCCGCGCGGGCTTCGTTTTGTGTCTTGCGCCACGATCCTGCTCGGCGCTGTCGCGTTTGGTGCGGCTGCGACGCTGGAAGGACAATTTCTCTATAAGCGCCATGCCGTTCTGAGCGCGGATGCGGGCCAACTGGAAAAGCTCGGCCGCCATGTGCTGGTCGGATACCGCGATCCCTCGATGTTGAACGCGCTGATCGAACGCCGCGCGGCCGCGGGCGTATTCCTGAGCGCGCTCAATGTCGAAGGCAAGTCCGTCGTGGCAGTCGGCCAGGAGGTCGCCGCGATGCAGGACATCCGCCGCCGGCAAAAGCTTGATCCATTGTGGATCGCCACCGATCAGGAAGGCGGCGCGGTGTCGCGCCTCTCGCCACCGCTCGCACGCATGCCGGCGCTGGCCGAGATCGTCGCCCTGCATCGCGATCAGGCGGAGCGGCAGCTGGCGGTCGCCCAATATGCGGCGCGGCAGGGACGCGAGCTTGCATCGATGGGCGTGAACCTCAACTTCGCGCCCGTGGTCGATCTCAATCACGGCATCGTCAATCCGGACGATCGGCTCTCGCGCATCGCCTCGCGCGCAATCTCCAGCGACGCTGCGGTCGTGACCGACGTCGCGCGGCGCTATTGCGCCACCCTGCTGATGACAGGGGTGCATTGCACGCTGAAGCATTTCCCCGGTCTTGGTCGCGTCTACGATGATACGCACAAGGTGACGGCGCAGCTTGATGCGAGCGCCGCGGAGCTTGAGGCGTCGGACTGGGTGCCATTCCGGCAAATGATGTCGGAGAATGCCGCGTTCACGATGCTCGGCCATGCCCGTCTGATGGCACTCGACAAGGACCGTCCGGCATCGTTCTCGCAAGCCGTCGTGAAGGAAATGTTGCGGGAGAATTGGCGGCATGACGGCGTTCTGATCACCGATGATTTCAGCATGGGGGCGGTGACGCTGAGCCGCGAAGGCGCGGCAGGCGGCGCGATCGAGGCGCTAAATGCCGGGGTCGACCTGATTTTGGTGAGCTACGATCCGGATCAGTATTTCTACATCATGGATGCGCTCCTCAAGGCCGATCGCGACGGCCGGCTTCGCCCCGAGATGCTGGAGGCGAGCGATGCGCGGCTGCAGCGCGCCGTATCCCCAAAGCCCGGCCACAGTCCGCGGCTCCATTCCGGCGATTCCGCCGCAAACCGGATTCACTGACGCTGCGGCGCAAATCGCGGCATGCCCTTGCCACAATCGTTAAGAAACGCCGAAATCCTTGCTCTTGGGTCTCCCCCCCGCTACTCATCGGTGCTTGGCTGGCGGGGGCCTGGGAGCCCGGAGGTCCTAATTTTGCGTCACTTGCGCGCCGTGCTCGCGGTTGCGATTTTGCTCGCCGTCGCGTTTGGCGCCGACCTTGCGCGTGCGGTCGAGGCGATCAATGTGCGCATCGACGCATCCGCGATCGACCTCACCGAGGCGCTCGAGCGGCCGCGCTCGGAAACGGCGCGCATCCAGGTCTCCACCGCGCCCGCCGCCGACGGCATCATCCGCCGCATGGAAGTCCCGGCGACCGAGGCGGGGAACAACTGGGCGGTGTTCGCGCTTGCCAATAACAGCGACGAGCAGATCGATCGCCTGATCGTGGCGCCGCATTACCGCATGGTCGGCTCCGGGCTGGTGTGGCCCGACCTCGGCCTCTCGCGCATCGTCAGCATCACGCCGAGTTCGGGCGACCGGCCGGAACGCCAGGAAAATCCGAGCGCCGATATCTTCCGCGTTACGCTCGATCCCGGCACGGTCATCACTTACGTGGTGGAGCTGCGCACCGACAAACTGCCGCAGCTCTATCTGTGGGAGCCGGACGCCTACAAGGACAAGGTCAACTCCTTCACGCTCTACCACGGCATCGTGATCGGCATCGCCGGCCTGCTCGCGCTTTTCCTCACCATCCTGTTCGTCGTGAAGGGATCGGTGATGTTTCCGGCCGCGGCCGCGCTCGGCTGGGCCGTGCTCGTCTACATCGGCACCGACTTCGGCTTCTGGGGCAAGGTGTTCGATCTTTCCGCCGGTACCGAACGCATCTGGCGCGCCTCCGGCGAGGCGATCCTCGCGGCGACGCTGGTGGTGTTCCTGTTCGCCTACCTCAACCTCAACCGCTGGCACGTGCGTTACGCCCACATCACCGCCGGCTGGCTGGTGTTCCTCGGCGCGCTCACGGCAATCGCGGTGTTCAATCCCGCGGTCGCCTCCGGTGTCGCGCGCATCTCGCTCGCCATCGTGGCGATCACCGGCGTCGGGCTCGTCGTATACCTCGCGGCGCATGGTTTCGACCGCGCGGTCCTGTTGATCCCGACCTGGCTGCTGCTGGTCATCTGGGTGTTCGCCGCAAGCCTTGCGGTCAATGGCGTCGTCACCAATGACATTGCGGCGCCCGCGCTGCTCGGCGGCCTTGTGCTCATCGTGATGCTGATCGGGTTCACGGTGATGCAGCACGCCTTCGCGGGTGGCGTCGCCATAGCGATCGTGTCGGATATCGAAAGACGGGCTCTCGCCCTGACGGGCGCGGGCGACATGATATGGGACTGGGACGTCCCGAACGACAAGATGTTCACCTCGCCCGAGACCGAAGCCCTGCTCGGCCTGAAACGCGGCGCGCTCGGCGGTTCGGCGGCGGACTGGCTCGAGCTGCTGCACCCGCTCGATCGCGATCGTTTTCGCGCCTCGCTCGATGGCGTGCTCGATCAGCGGCGCGGCCGGCTATTTCTGGAATTCCGCCTGCGCACGCTCGATGGCCATTACATGTGGTTCGCCCTCAAGGCGCGTCCGGTGGTCGGTTCGGACGGCGAAGTCGTGCGCCTCGTCGGCACGCTGACCGACGTGACCGAGTTCAAGACCGCCGAGGAGCGGCTGCTGCACGATGCCGTGCACGACAACCTCACCGGCCTGCCCAACCGCGAGCTGTTCCTCGATCGCCTCGACGCCGCGCTTTCATTTGCCAAGGCCGACTCGACGATCCGCCCGACCGTGATGGTGATCGATCTCGACCGCTTCAAGCAGGTGAACGATTCCGTCGGCATGGCGGTCGGCGATTCCATCCTGCTGACGTTGGCGCGCCGCCTCGGCCGCCTGCTCAAGCCGCAGGACACGCTCGCGCGCCTGGCCGGCGACCAGTTCGGGCTGCTGGTGCTGTCCGAGCGCGAGCCGCCGCGCATCACGGCGTTCGCCGATACGCTGCGCAAGACCCTGCGCGCCCCGATCACCTTCAACGATCGTGAGATCCTGCTCACCGCCTCGATCGGCCTCGCGCTCGCCGATGGCCAGCCGCAGCGCAAGGAAGACGTGCTGAAGGATGCCGAGCTTGCGATGTATCACGGCAAGCGTATCGGCGGCGACCGCATCGAGGTGTTCAAGCCCGCGATGCGCACGCGCAAGAGCGATCGCCTGACGCTCGAGACCGACTTGCGCCGTTCGCTCGAACGCGGCGAGATGACGGTGCTGTACCAGCCTGTGGTGTGGCTGGAGGATCGCTCGGTCGCCGGCTTCGAGGCGCTGGTGCGCTGGAACCATCCCAAGATGGGACTGCTTCCGCCCGGCGAATTCATCCCGATGGCCGAGGACACCGGCTTCATCGTCGAGCTCGGGTTGTTCGTACTGGATCGCGCCGCGCGCCAGCTCGCGATCTGGCAGCGCGCGACGCGGCTGCGCTACCCGCTGTTCATGAGCGTGAATATCTCCTCGCGCCAATTGCTGCGCCACGACCTGATCCAGGACCTGCGCACCGTGCTGTCGCGTTCGGCGGTCGCGCGTAGCACGCTCAAGCTCGAACTGACCGAGTCGCTGGTGATGGAGAATCCCGAATATGCCGCGCAGATGCTGACGCGCATGCGCGAGCTCGGCGTCGGCCTCTCGCTCGACGATTTCGGCACCGGCCATTCTTCGCTCGCCTATCTGCAGCGTTTCCCGTTCGACACGATCAAGATCGACCAGTCATTCGTGCGCCAGAACGGCAAAGGCGCCCGTCCCGTGATCCTGCGCTCGATTGTCGCGATGGCGCATGATCTCGGCATGGACGTGATCGCGGAAGGCGCCGAACGCGATTCCGATGCGGCGGAGCTTTACCAGCTGGGTTGCGAATACGCGCAGGGCTACGTGTTCGGACATCCTTTGTCGCCCGAACAGGCGATCGCGCTGGTCGGCCAGACCAACGCCGA
>JBBWZU010000314.1:0-2534 GCA_039649225.1 Hyphomicrobiales bacterium
GCACCAACAAGGCGGCGCTGAAGGGGTGCTGGTGCTTCGACTGCCTCTACGGCGGCGACGATCCCAAATTCTGGTTCAACCGCGGGCCCAACGCGGCCCCGTTCTATGCCTACTATTGGGGTACGAAGGGCAACGCCAAAGCCCTGCTCGAGCTGATGGGGCATCCCAACGAGGCGGGATTTTCCCAAGACGGCCCCCTGAACGTCATCGATAATTCCAAGAAGAACCATTATCGCACGGCGAGCGAGGGCTTCGCCGAGCGGCTGCAGAACCTCAATTTGCCCTGATGTGCGGCGGCAAGCAGCGTCCGTGAGCGCAATAGCGACGTGTCCGCCGAAGCCCAAGCCCGGATTCGAACCTCCTCGGCCGCCGGCGCGACAAACCGGAATGGTTTCCTTGATCAGGCGAAGTCGCACATGCCCAAAAACATCCTGTCGCGCTCCTTTTGGCTGCTCTGCGGCGCCGCATTGATCGGCGCCGTATCGATCGCAACCGCAATGCCGGCCGCACGCCTCGCGGCCGACGATGCGCAGATGTGCCGGAAGGAGTCCGGCGACGCTGCGCTTTCGGCCTGCTCCCGTGCCATCGCGTCGGGCCGATACCAGGGCCATGGGCTTGCAGTGCTCCTCGATAGTCGAGCGATCGAGTACCACCGCAAGGGCGGCGACGATCACGCGATGGCCGACTACAGCGAGGCCATCCGCCATGACCCGGACGACGCGCGCGCTTACAACAACCGCGGCACGATCTGGCTGGCCAGGCGCGCGTACGACCGCGCCCTCGCCGATTTTTCCGCGGTGATCCGCGTCGACCCGCAGGACCCCGACGGGTTCTCCAACCGCGGCGCCACCTGGAAGCTCAAGGGTGAGCCCGATCGCGCCATCGCCGACCTCGACGAGGCGATCCGGCTCGACCCGCAGGATCACTGCGCGTTCAACAACCGCGCCCTGGCGTGGAGCGACAAGCATGACAATGTCCGCGCCATCGCCGACTTCAGCGCGGCGATCCGGCTCAACCCGAAATACGCCGCCGCGTTCAACAACCGCGGCATCATCTGGCGCGAGCACGGCGATCATGCCCGCGCCATCGCCGACCACGATGCGGCGATCCGCCTCAAGCCGCGTGTCGCCGTGTTCTACGTCAATCGCGGCAAGGCCTGGAGCAACAACGGCGATCGCGCCCGCGCCATCGCCGATTACAGCGCGGCGATCCGGCTCAAGCCGGATGACGCCATGGCCCTTTATGCGCGCGGCCTGGCGAAACAAGAGAGCGGCGACAACGCCGGCGGCACGGCCGACATCGCCGCCGCGAAACGGATCGACCCGGAGGTCGCCGAGTGAGCCGGCAGGCGCCTCGCCGGAGCGCCAGCCTGTCGCGGGTCAGCACGACGGCATCAGAACCTGGATTACGGATTACGGGTGCTCGTTCTCGGCTTTGCCTCCCTGATCGCTTGAGCGCCGCGGCGAACCTCAGGGAGGGCCTTTCCCGTGGTCGGTTTCGTGCACTTGTCTGTCGAGGGCCTTTTTGACGAATTCGACCGAATCAATGGCCGCGCCAAGTCGGGTGCGAAACTGCTCGACCGCTTCTTTCATCGGCGCCGGCAGGTCTCCCCACCAGTTGATAACCTGGCTCATCGCTTCTTCGACGGTTCGCAGCATGTCTTCTGTTGCAATGTCGCGGTAGGTTCTCGCCATGGCGTTGCCGCCTCCAAATGGGGCGTCCATGCTGAACGCGCCGCTCGCCGGCCGCTATGTTGCGCAGGTCAAACGCAACACGAACGCGGATGCGGCAAATTTGTTCCGCCCGCCACGGTGCGCTTCCCGCTATTCCGCGCTACGCACTCTCGAAGTCGATAAAATCCGGAAGTTACGAAAAGTTACGGTGACGATGCATTTAATGCGACCTGGGCAGAGATGAGCAATTGAGTGCACCGTCACCACAGTTCCATGGCTAGCTCGCCCCGCCTTGCGGCGCCGAACGGAACGCGATGAAGCGGCGCGCCGCATAGCATCCGTCGCCGACCGTCCGGTTGTGATTGCCGCTGCGCATCAGCACGGAGCCGTCATCGCAGCGGCCGAGCACGATGCCGACGTGATGCGGCATCACGCCGATGACGCCGGGAAATGGACCTCCGGCATCGCGGCCGTAGCGCGCCCAGTTGCGCGCCGCGTCGAATGACGGGCCGGGATCGGACGGCACGATCAAGCGCAAGAATCTTCCGCACCACGCCCGCGCCCAGCCGGTGGGATTGCGGCCGAGATGCTGCGCGGCGCGCGCCGCAAGCTCGCCGAAGCGAAACGGCGCGTCCGTGGGTTGTGGCTTGGAGCGCTGTCGTTCGCAACCGAACGGCGGCGCGCAACGCAGCGCGCGGATGACATCGGAGGCCGACATCATGGCGACCGAATAGCGCTCACCGGCGACCGCGTGCGCGCGCGCCGCAACGCAGCCGGCAGCCATCGCGCCGGCAACAGCCAGCGTGGCGAGAAGAGCTCGCATCGTTATCCTCTCAAGGTTGGCGGGAGGCAGGCTTGACC
>JBBWZU010000749.1:0-3150 GCA_039649225.1 Hyphomicrobiales bacterium
TGGTCGAGCAGCTCGGCTCGGAAATCCTGCTCGACATGAAGGTCGGCGATGCCGTCATGGTGGCCAGCGTCGAGCCGAGCGTGCGCGTCAAGGTGCGCGACACGCTGCGCCTCGCAATGCGCCCGTCTAGGCTTCATGTCTTCGATGCCAAGACCGAGGCGGCGCTCTAAGACATGTTTCGACGAGATTGAAACGCTTCTTATCTCTGCTCACCCGGCGCAGCTCAAAGCTTGCGCCAGGCGCGGCGGGTATTATTGCGCCGCGCCGATAAGTCCATGCTGATTTTGCCGGCTAATCGCATGATGCGGCGATCCCTATAAATGCCGCATGCTTGATGATCACACAATGTGCGCGCCACCGACAGCCGTTTCGACCAAACGCGCGAACCGGATTTTACCGCAGAGACCGACGGTCCCGTCGGCCGTGAGCCACGATCCGGTGGACATGCGCGGCACGGTGGCCGTGAAGGCGCGCGACGACGGTTCGATGAGCGCGCTGCTGCCGATCATGGCATCGGTCTTCGTCGCATTCCTGGTGAGCGGGATCGCGATGCCGGTGCTTCCCCTTCATGTCCACGAGGGCCTTGAGCTAAACACTTTTATTGTGGGCCTCGTCGCGGGCAGCCAGTTCGCAGCTTCGCTGATCGCACGGCCGTTGGCGGGGCGGCACGCGGACAGTCGAGGCGCAAAGCATGCGGTGGCCGCCGGGCTTGCTGCATCGGCCGCGGCGGGACTGCTGTACCTTCTCTCGCTGCAATTCGTCACCCGGGCCGCGACCTCGGTGACGATCCTGCTGGTGGGCCGCGCGCTACTCGGCGTGGGTGAAAGCTTCGTCATCACCGGGGCACAGACCTGGGGCCTGGTGCTCGGTGGCCCGAAGAACACCGGCAAGGTCCTCGCCTGGGCCGGGACCGCGATGTGGGCGGCCTTTGCGCTTGGCGCCCCGGCGGGAACGATGCTGTACGCAAGCCTCGGCTTTACGGCGATTGCGCTTACAACGACCCTTGTGCCGCTGGCAGCTCTCCTGTTGGTCGCGCGGCTCCCGCACACCGCTCCAACAGCGCGCGCGCGTTCCGGGATCGCCAAGGTCGTCGCCGCCGTCTGGCTGCCGGGCCTCGGCCTGGCGCTGAGCAGTGCCGGTTTTGGCGCCATGACGGCTTTTGTCTCACTGCTTTTCGCTTCGCGCGGGTGGACGGTCTGGCCTGCCTTCACGGTGTTCGCAGGGGTTTTCATTCTGGCGCGCGTGTTCTTCGGCCATGCGGCGGACAAGGTCGGCGGCGCGAAGATCGCGCTCATCTGCGTGCTTATCGAAGCCGCCGGGCAGGCTCTCATCTGGCTCGCGCCTTGGCCGGCGCTCGCGCTGATCGGGGCCGCGCTCACAGGTTTTGGCTGGTCGCTGGTCTATCCGGGCTTCGGCATCGTGGCGGTCCGACGCGCGCCGCCGGAACAGCAAGGCTTGGCGATGGGCGCATACACGGCGTTTCTCGATCTGGCGTTGGGCATCGCCAGCCCGGTGCTCGGGCTGATTGCAAGCTGGGCCGGTATCAGTGCCGTGTTTCTGGCGAGCGCGATCCTTGTGCTCTGTGCGGCAGTCATCGCGACGCGACTGCTCCAAGCACCCTTGCAAATGTCGGCGCTCAAGACTGCGAACGAATAGGAGATCAATATGAAGCTTCTCGTCATGACACTCGCATCGCTTTCCATGCTCGCCTCGTCTGCCGCACAGGCGGATCCGACGAAAGCGCGCCAGGACATGCGCGGCGTTGCGCCCGCGCTGGAAAAGTACCGTGACAACACGGTGCTCGGTGAGGTGTGGAAGCGACCGGGTCTTTCGCCGCGCGACCGCAGCATCGTCACGCTGGCCGCGCTGATCGCGCGCAACCAGACCGTCGAGATGGCGGACTATCTCAACGTCGCGCTCGATGACGGCGTCAAGCCGGCGGAAATCTCCGAGATCATCACGCATCTTGCGTTCTATTCGGGTTGGGGCAATGCGATGGCGGCGATCGCGGTCGCCAAGGATGTCTTCGCGCAGCGCAAGATCGCCTCCGGCGAGCTTCCCGCCGCTTCGCCGAACCTGCTGGCACTCAACAAAGCGGCCGAGGCCGATCGCGCCAAGCGCGTCGGCGAGCAGTTCGGCGCGGTCTTTCCCGGCATGGTGCAGTTCACCACCGACGTTCTGTTTCGTGACCTGTGGCTGCGCCCTGATCTGGCGCCGCGCGATCGCAGCCTCGTCACGGTCAGTGCATTGATTGCGTCCGGGCAGGTTGCTCAGCTGACCGGTCACCTGAATATCGGGATGAACAACGGCCTGACCCGGGTCGAGATCGCGGAGGCGATCACGCATCTCGCCTTCTATGCGGGGTGGCCCAACGCCTTCTCGGCCATGCCGGTGGCGAAGGACGTATTCGAGAAGCGTCCGCGCTAAGCACGCCATTGCAGATCGATGAGGAGCTCACCATGAACATAAGTTTTGAAAACAAGGTTGCGCTTGTGACCGGCGCCGCATCAGGCCTCGGCCTTGCGACCGCGAAAGCCTTTGCGCAATCGGGTGCCATGGTGGTGCTGGCGGACTGGAATGAGAAGGCCGTGCGCGCTGCGGCCGAAGAACTATCGGCGAAAGGCCACAAGACACTCGCCATTTCATGCGACGTTGCGGATGACGCGCAGGTCGAAGCGATGGTTGAGCAGACTGTCGCTCATTTCGGCCGGCTGGACGCCGCCTACAACAATGCGGGCGTCCAAAACATCCTGGCGGAAACCGCCGATGCGACCCGGGAAGACTTCGACCGCGTCACGGCCATCAACCTGCGTGGCGTATGGAGCTGCATGAAATTCGAGCTGCGTCAGATGCGTCGGCAAGGAAGCGGTGCGATCGTCAACTGCTCTTCAATTGGAGGGCTGATCGGTGGGGCCGGGCGCGGAACCTATCACGCCGCCAAGCACGGCGTCCTCGGGCTCACGACCAGCGCGGCGCTGGAATATGCCGCACAGGGCATTCGCATCAATGCCGTCTGTCCGGGCCTCATTCATACGCCGATGTCCGACCAGATGATGGCCGCCGGCCAGGCTGACGCCCTGAACGCGATGTTGAAGGATGTACCGGTCGGACGGCTCGGCCGCCCCGAGGAGATTGCCGATGCGGTTTTGT
>JBBWZU010000772.1:0-27222 GCA_039649225.1 Hyphomicrobiales bacterium
TGGGGATCCTCGGGATCCTCAATCTCGCCATCGCCGAGCTTTTCATGTTCGGCGGCTATCTCGGTTTCGCCGCGGTCATGTGGCATCTGCCGTTGCCGGTCGCGATCGTCGCCGGAATGGCCGGCGCAGCGCTGTTGGCCATGGTCATCGAGAAGGTCGGATACCAGCCGCTGCGCGACGCGCCGGTTGTGACGCCAATGCTCAGCACGCTTGGCTTTTCGATCATCCTGCAGAACGTCGCGACCAATCTCTGGGGCTCCGATCCGCTGCAGCTTTCCGAAGAGTTGCTCGGCACGCGCTTTGTCTTCGGCCCCATCAGCATCAGCGCCATGCAGGTTTTGGTGCTGGGTGCCACGATCGCACTGGTCGCGATGCTGGCCTATATCGTGCAACGCACCTCGATCGGCCGCGCGCTACGCGCCGTGGCCGAGAACCGCGACGTGGCCCGGCTGCTCGGCGTGCCGGCCAATCGTCTCACGCTGCTGGCATTCGCCCTGTCGGGTGCGCTCGCGGGAGCCGCCGGCGTGTTGATCAGCCTGCATTATGCGGCGATCACCCCCTATATCGGGGTCGAGGTTGGGCTGAAGGCGATCGCCGTCATGGTCATCGGCGGTAGCACGCGAATCTGGGGCGCACTTGTCGCGGGCCCGCTGATCGGCGTTCTGGAGGTCATGACGGTTGCCTATGGCGGCTCGCAGATCCGCGATTTCGTCGTCTATGGATTCATGATTGCGGTCCTCCTGCTGCGGCCGCAGGGCATCCTCGGCGGCACGCGGGCCGAGCAGGGGCAGCGCGTGTGATGTCGACCTACCATGCGGGCCTTCTTGCCGATGTCGGCATCCTGCTTCTGGGTGCGCTCAGCGTCTACGTCATTCTCGCCACCGGTCAGCTCTCGCTCGGCAATGCCGCCTTCATGGGCATCGGAGCATACCTGACGTCGTATCTCACTGTTGAACTTGGGCTTCCGGTCACGGCGGCGCTTGTCATTGCGGCGCTCGCATCCGGCGCGATCGGCGTCGTGGTCGGATTTCCGGCGTTGCGACTCAAAGGCGTCTATCTGGCGATGGCGACGCTCGGCTTTGGTGAAATGACGCGAAGTTTCTTTCTCAATTTCAACGCCATGGGCGGGTCCGGCGGCTTTCACGGCATGAAGCACATCTCGGTCGGATATATCTGGGCCTGGGTCGGCGGAATACTGCTGCTCATCATGCTGCTGGAGCATTCGCGCGTCTGGCTGGAAATGCATGCCGTGCATGACGACGAAACCGTCGCAGGCTTGGTCGGCTTGAATACCACGGTGACCAAGGTCGCGGCCCTCGGCGCGGGCGCGGCCATCGCGGCGATCTGCGGCGGCCTCTTCGCCCATCACCACGTCTACATCGAGCCGGGAAATTTCGGCTTCGAACGCTCGATCGATTTTGTGTTGGCGGTAATTCTCGGCGGCTCGACGGTGGCGCCCGGAGCGCTTGTCGGCTCGCTGCTGATTGTGCTGCTGCCCGAAATGCTGCGTTCGCTTGCCGACTGGAGGCTTGCGGCGTTCGGCGCACTGCTGATCGTGGTTCTGCTGGTCCGCCGCCAGGGCATCCTCGATCGCTCGCTGTTTCGCATTATGACCCTGCGGGGCAGGGCGACGTGAACGCTCCGGCACCGCTGCTCGCGCTCGAGGGGGTCACCAGGACCTTCGGCGGCATTCATGCGCTCGCGCGCGTGACTTGCGCCGTGCCGCCGGGACAGATCGTCGGCATCATCGGGCCGAATGGCGCCGGCAAGACCACGATGTTCAACGTCATAACCGGCGCCTTCCGGGCCGATGCCGGAACGATCGTGCTGGATGACAGGCCGATCACTCTTGAGCCGCCACATCGGATCGCGCGTGCGGGTATTTCGCGCACATTCCAGAACATCCGCCTGTTCGGTGGGATGACGGTCTGGGAACATCTCCTCGTCGCGCAGCCGCATGGCGAGTCCGCGCTGCGCCGGTTGCTTCCGACCCGCTGGGCCGATCCGGCCGCGCTGCGCCGTGCGCAAGAAGCGCTCGAATTCTTCGGGCTGCAGGAGGTGATGGATCGCGTCGCGCGATCGCTGCCCTACGGGATCCAGCGCAAGGTCGAGATGGCGCGCGCCATCACGGCGCGGCCGAAGCTTCTCCTGCTCGACGAACCGGTTGCTGGAATGAACCACGAGGAAGCGGAAGAAATCCGAGCGCTCATGCTGCAACTGCGCGACGGAGGTTTGAGCATTCTGCTGATCGAACACGACATGGCCTTCGTGATGAATCTCTGTGACTATCTCTACGTGCTTGATTTCGGCGTCATGATTGCGCAAGGGCGCCCGGATGAAATTCGCGTTAACCCCAAGGTTCTGGACGCCTATCTCGGCCGGGCCGCGTGATGCTGGAAATTCGCGATCTTCAGGTGCGGTATGGTGCGATCGCCGCCGTGCGCGGTGTCGATCTTGATATCAAGGCTGGCGAAATCGTCGCTTTGATTGGCGCAAACGGGGCGGGCAAGAGCACGATCGCTCGCGCCGTCGCGGGCCTGCTGCCGTTTCGGGGTGAGATCCGTTACCAAGGCCGTGCGCTCAAGCCCAACAGCGCCGAGCAGAATCTACGCGCCGGCATCGCGCTGGTCCCCGAGGGGCGCGGCATTCTGGCGCGCATGACGGTCGAGGAAAACCTCTTGATGGGCCTCTATTGCCGCCGCGATCGGGCGGCGGCGATGATTGAGCTTGGTAAGTTGCAGGAGCGCTTCCCGATTCTAGCTGAGCGCCGCGACCGCATGGCGAGCCTGCTCAGCGGCGGAGAGCAACAGATGCTTGCCATTGCCCGGGCGCTGTTGTCGAAACCGCGCCTGCTTCTGCTGGACGAGCCGTCGCTCGGTCTGGCGCCAAAGCTCACCGATTTCGTTTTCGACATGATACACCAGCTTCGCCGAGAAGGCCTGACGGTGCTGCTGGTGGAGCAGAAGGTGCGTCAGACATTGAGGATCGCGGACCGCGCCTATCTGTTGGACACGGGCCGGGTCGTCACGTCAGGCCCGGCCGGCGATCTTGTCGACGATCCTGTCGTGTCCGAAACGTTTCTCGGTGGCCGGAACGGCAGCGGCGTGAGTCGCGGGGCGCCACGACCATCGAAGGTCGGCTCCATTGATCCGGTTTAGCCTAGACGAGACGGATCGTCTCGCCTAGGCTAGGCACCATGGTCACGGCAGTTGCATCGGCACCGCAGAGGCGGCGATCCGCCCAGTCGCACGCTGCGGTACTGCGCACGGCGGCCGAACTTGCCGGCCGGGAGGGCTATGCCGCCACGTCGATCGAGGAAATCGCCGCCGCGGCTGGTGTCGGCAAGCAGACCATCTATCGCTGGTGGCCGAACAAGGCTGCACTTTTCATCGAGGTTTACGGCCAATTGGTTCCGCCCGACCTGGTGGCGGACGATACCGGAACGCTCGCCGGAGACCTGGAGGCTTTGCTCTCCCGCTTGTCGCACCTCTACGTCAACACGCCGGCCGGCAACATCCTGTCCGGGCTCATTGCCGAAGCTCAGACGGCGCAGAGCCTCGCCGACCAGCTTCACGACGCCTATGTGGTGCCGCGCCGCGCCATCGTGCGTTCGATCTTCGCGCGTGCGGCGGCGCGCCGCGAGTTCGAACTGCCCGACGAACCGGATTTCGCCAGCGATCTGATTTCCGGAGCGGTGTGGTTCCGATTGCTGCTCGGTACACGCCATCTCGACCGGAAATTCAAGCGGCAACTGGTTGATACGGTGTTGCGTGGCGTGTCTCGCTCGGCACGAGCGTAACATGGCGCGCGTCGACACCCAGAACATTGCCCGATATTGGTGGGATCGTCGTGCGCCGGGACTGAGCCTGATGCATGCCGATTTCCGCACGCAGGAATTCGCGCCGCATCGCCACGAGGCGCTGGTTGTCGCCGCCACGGAAGTCGGCGGTGCGGTGGTTAAGAGTCGCGGTGTCGCCGAGCAGGCGGACGCCTCTACATTGTTTGTGTTCAATCCCGCGGAGCCGCATGCCGGCTGGATGGGGGCCAGCCCGCGCTGGCGCTATCGCTCGCTCTATCTCGAACTGAATGCCATCGAAGAGATCGCGCGCGGCCTCGGTCTCCAGACCGTGCCGTACTTCACGCGGAACCAGCTTTCCGACCGAGAGCTTGTCTCGGATTTCCTGGCGCTGCACCGCGCGCTCGAGGACGGACGCGACAGCCTGCTGGAGCGCGAACTGTTGATGACGAGTTTTGCGACGCTGTTCGAGCGGCACGGCAGCGGCGGTGTGCGCGTTGAACGCGCGCCGCGCGACCGTACCAGGTTCAAGATGGCGGTCGAGTACATTCGTGCACGACTTGCGGAGCCGCTTTCGCTCGGAGAATTATGTGCCAGGCTGGGAGTCACGCAATATCAGCTCATCCGGCTGTTCAAGCTCACGACCGGACTGACGCCGCATGCGTATATTACGCAGTTGCGGCTTGACGCCGCTTGCCAGTATCTCGCGGATGGCCGGTCGATCGGCGATACCGCCATCGCGGCGGGTTTCTATGACCAGAGCGCGCTGACGCATCATTTTAAGCGCTGCTATGGCGTGACGCCGCTGCAATTTGCGCGCGCGGTCCGGGCCTGAGCGTCGCGTAGACTTTGTTTTTCACCAATACGGCCGCACGCCGGCGCGGCATGCTTTGCGGGTTCTTCAACGCGAGAGCCGACGCATGGCGCGTTCTTTCTATCACGAGCACCCCGACACGCTGACCGTCGAGACCGAGATTGCCGACGCGCAGCCCGGGCGGGTGCTGTTGGCGCAGTCGCCGTTCTATCCTGGCGGCGGCGGACAAGTTGCCGATCGCGGACTGGTGCGCGCGACGGGCGGTGAGTTCGCAGTCGCGGGTTTTGAATCCGTCGGCGGCAAACTGTGGCACCTGCTCAACGATCCGTCGGCGATATTGACCGGAACCGTACAGGCTGCGGTCGATCCGGTCTTCCGCCAGATGATGCGCGAGCTGCATACCGACACGCATATCCTCAACGCGCTGGTTTTTCAGTCCTTCAACGGCGCGCTCGTCACCGGCGTACAAATGAACGAGGACGGCACCGCGCGCATGGACTTCGACGTGCCGGGAGCCGACAACGACAAGCTCCGCGCGCTCGAAGGCCCCATCAATGACATGATCCGGCAGAACCTCGCGGTCCGCGACGACTATGTCCCGGTGGACGACGCCTACGATCAGCCGGGGCTGATCCGATCGAAATCGGTCACGCCGCCACCGACGCTGGATGGAAAGATCCGCATCGTCGAGATCGTTGGCCTCGATCGTCAGGCCTGCGGCGGCACGCATCTGGGCTCGACTGGACCCTCGCGCGCCATTCGCATTCTCAAGATCGAGAACAAAGGCCGGCACAATCGGCGCATGCGCATCGGTCTTGCCGGATCGCCGCCGTGACGTTCCGGTCGCACCCACTCGCCGACCTGTTTTGGCGCCGGCCCTATGCGCTGCTGCTGCTCTCGCCTTTGTTCTGGGCCGGGAACCTGCTCATCGGGCGGGCCTACGGCAGCGAATTGCCGCCGTTCGGCCTGGCGTTCTGGCGCTGGATTGTCGCGCTCGCGTTCCTGTTGCCCTTCGTGTGGGACGATCTGCGCGCGCAAGGCAAGGCGATGCTGAAGTACTGGCCGGTCATTGTCGGATGCGGGCTGACCGGGTTCGCGGGCTATCCGGTTCTCAATTATGTCGCGCTGCATTCGACGCCGGCGGCCACGGCCTCGATGCTGAATTCGACATTGCCGCTGATGGTGCCACTGCTCGCCTGGGCCGTCGCCGGTGAGGTGCCTTCCGCCCGGACGATCGCCGGGATTGCGATCTCTTTCGTCGGCGTCGGGATCATCGTCAGCCATGGTGACCGGTCGGTGCTGTCGTCTTTCTCGGTCGGCTTCGGCGAGATCATCATGCTGATCGCGGTCGCGTGCTTTGCGCTCTATTGCACATTGTTGCGGTACCGGCCCGCGGCGCTCTCGGACAGACTCTTTCTATTCGCCACCATGGCGGCAAGCGCGGTCGCGTTGCTTCCATTTGCGATCTGGGAGACGGCAAGCGGCCGGGCGTTTCCGGTCCAGCCCTACGCACTCGCCTCGCTGCTGTTCATCGGCCTGTTCGCATCGCTGATCGGCAATGCGTTCTGGACCCAGTGCGTCGCAACGCTCGGGCCCACGCTGACCGGCGCATCGTTTCATCTGATGGCGGTCTACGCGTCCGTGCTGGCCTACGCGCTCCTCGGCGAGCCGATCCGGCCGTTTCACCTCGCCGGCATCACGTTGATCCTGATCGGCTTTGCTATCGCGATCCTACCGCCGCGCATCGCGCGTCCAGACAAGCAGCGTGAGGCACCACAATGCTCGTGACCGACCGACTTCGAACGCTGGTCGCGTTCGATACGACATCGCGCAATTCGAATCTCGCTCTGGTCGATTGGGTTGTGCATCTGCTCGAGGCCGCGGGTGCGCGCATCCGTCTGACCTATGATGACACGCGCACCAAGGCGAATGTACTTGCGAGTTTCGGCCCGAACATGCCCGGCGGCATCCTGCTCTCGGCTCATACCGACGTGGTGCCGATCGATGGCCAGGTCTGGAGCTACGCGCCGTTCGCGCTGACGGAGCGCGACGGCCGCCTTCATGGTCGCGGCACCGCCGATATGAAGGGCTTTGTTGCTTGCTGTCTTGCGGCGGTTCCGGATTGGACCAAGGCAAGCCTGAACCGGCCGATCCACCTCGCGCTGAGCTATGACGAGGAAGTCGGGTGCTTCGGAGTGCCGCGCCTGATTGCCGATCTTGCGGCTCATGTCCCGAAGCCCGCGCTTGCGATCGTCGGTGAGCCGACTGGCATGACGATCGCGGATCATCATCGTGGCTATCTCGGCTTTCGCACGACGTTCCGTGGGCGGGCGGCGCATTCGAGCGATCCCGGCAAAGGCGTGAGCGCGATCTGCGCCGCCGCACAGTTCGTACGTCGTCTCGAGAAATTGCAGGCGCAGGATGCGGACGGCACCGCGCGTACGACGTTCAACGTCGGTCAGATCAGCGGCGGGACCGGCGTGAACATTGTACCGAGCCACTGCGACGTCCTGTGGGAAATCCGGCCTGCCGCTGATGCGGATCTATTTCTACTGAAAAACATGGCGGACAAGCTGGTATCCGGCGCGGCTCGGCCGGAATTCAAACCGGAAACGCGCGAAACAATCGCGATTCCGCCACTTCGCCCGGAGCCGGTGAATCCCGCGCGTACCATTGCGCAAGGGCTCGGCGCCGCGCTGACAAACGCCGATTTGCCGTTCGGAACCGAGGGTGGGTTTTTCCAAGGTGCCGGAATCCCGACCATCGTCTGCGGGCCCGGTTCGATCGAGCAGGCACACCAGGCCGACGAATGGGTCGCGATCGATCAGCTCGAACAAGCATCCCGATTTCTCAGTCAGATGACGCAGTGGGCTGCGGCGTGACGCGGTCGCGCGCCACCGTCACGCGACGAAATGACAGGCAACGCGGTGATTGTCGGCGACGATGCGCAGCTCCGGCATCGTGCCGGCGCAAAGGTCCTGCGCCATCGGGCAGCGGGTGCGGAACGGGCAGCCTGACGGCGGCGCGGCCGGGCTTGGCAGATCGCCTTGGAGAATGATCGGCTGGCGCGCGCGCTGCGCTTGCGGATCGGGCAGCAGGATCGCGCTCAACAGCGCCTGCGTGTAAGGGTGCGTTGGCGTTGCGAACAAGCGGTCCGTCGGCGCTTCCTCGACGATGTGACCGAGATACATGACGGCGACGCGATCGCTGATATGGCGCACGACCGAGAGATCGTGCGAGATGAATAAATAAGTCACGCCCAGTTCGCGCTGCAGCCGCATCAGCAAATTCAGAATCTGCGAGCGGATCGAGACATCGAGCGCCGAGACCGGCTCGTCGCACACGATCAGCTTCGGTTGCAGCGCCAGTGCACGCGCGATCACGATCCGCTGGCGCTGCCCGCCGGAGAACTCATGCGGATAGCGCGACGCATGCTGGGGCTGCAATCCAACGAGCGCGAGCAACTCCGCGACACGTTCTGCAAGCGCGCTCCCGCGCACAACGCCGCGCACCAGCAGCGGCTCGCCGATGCTGTCGCCGATCGACATTTTCGGATCCAGCGAGGAGAATGGATCCTGGAAGATGATCTGCATATCGCGCTGGGCGTGGCGTAGCGCCGTAGCATCAAGCCGCGCCAGATCCGCGCCGAGGAACGCGACCTCGCCCGAGGTCGGCCGCACCATGCCGAGTGTTGCGTAGCCGGTGGTCGATTTTCCGCAACCGCTTTCGCCGACCAGTGCGAATGTCTCGCCGGTGTTGATCGCGAAGCTGACGCCGTCGACCGCCTTTACGGCACCGGCCGGACGCCGGAAGACACCGCCACGAATCGGGTAGTGCACCTTCAGATCGGTGACCTTAAGCAGCGGCGCCATGGTTGCGTTGCGGTTCATCTTGCGTCGAGCTCCGCGACCCGATCGGCATGCCAGCAGGCCGCGCGTTGATGGGTGTCGGCGATGCCCGCAAGCGGCGGCGCGTCGTTGCGGCAGGTGTCGTCCGCGATCGGGCAGCGCGGATTGAAGCGGCATCCGGACGGCCAGGACCGCAGATCCGGGACCGCGCCTTCGATCGTGCTGAGGAGGCCGCGCGGCTCGGCGCCGGTCGACGGCAAGCTCTTCAAGAGTAGCTTGGTATAGGGGTGACGTTGACGTCCGAACAGCGCGAACACGTCGCCCTCTTCGACGACCCGTCCCGCATACATGACGCAAATGCGGTCCGCCATGTCGGCGACGACTCCCATGTCATGGGTGATCAACAACAACCCAGTGCCGGTATCCCGGCGCAATCGCTTGATCAGCGCCAAAATCTGCGCCTGTATCGTGACGTCGAGTGCGGTCGTCGGCTCGTCGGCGATCAGCAGGCGCGGGCGGCAAATCAGCGCGATTGCGATCATCACGCGCTGGCACATTCCGCCGGACAGCTCGAACGGATATTGTCGCATGCGCTGAGGCGCGTCCGCGATCCCGACTTCCTCGAGCATGGCCAGCGCCGCTTTTACGGCGCTGCCGCGATCCGCTCGGCGATGCGTGACCAGTGCTTCGATGATCTGCCGTCCGACCGTCATCAGCGGATTGAGCGAGGCGGTCGGCTCCTGGAAGATCATCGACATGACATCGCCGCGGATCGCCGCCATCTTGGCTTCGTCCAGGGGCGCGATGTCGAGTCCGTCGAGCTCGATCGTGCCGGCACGCCGGCGCGCGACCGGCGGCAGCAGACCCATGACGGCCCGCGCGGTCAGGCTCTTGCCGCAACCGCTCTCGCCGACCAGCGCCAGCGTCTCGCCGGCCCGGATGGTGAAGTTCATGTGGTCGACGACCGGCGCGTCTCCGATCGTGACCAGGAGATTCTTGACGTTCAGCAGCAGGTCCGACGCGCTCATGAAAACTGATCCTCGGCGGCTGCAGCGGGCCAGGGCGTCGTCACGTGCGTCATGCCGATATTGCGTCCGCGCATCGCGTCGTGCTGCACGGCATTCGGTACCGCGAACTGCACCGGGTAGATCGTGTCCTCCACCCGCGCGACCGGAAAATTCCGCGCCAGCGCCGCGACTTGATCGGCCGGCATGCGGGAGTTGCAGAGGATCGTTCGCGTACTGGCATCGAGCCGTGGCACGTGGAAGGCTTCCTCGGGCGACAGGCCGAAGTCGACCAGGAACGACGTGAGCTGGACCAGCGACGGTACGATCTGGCGGCCGCCCGCCGCCCCCATTGCGAAGGCTGGCACGCCGTCGCGTGTCGCGATCACTGGGCACATGTTGGCGAGCGGCCGTTGCCCGGCGGCGATCGCATTCGGCCGGCCTGGACGCGGGTCGAACCACATCATGCCGTTGTTCATCAGGATGCCGGACGCAGGAAGCGTGACCTTGGCGCCGAAGCGCGACAGCAGGCTGTTGGTCAGGGCGACCATATTGCCGTTAGCGTCGATGACGCTGACATGCGACGTGCAACCGGGATCGTTGGCAGCGTCCGCATGGCCAAAGGTTTCCAGCCGCGTCGCATAGGCATCGGTGATAGCCTGCGCATAAGCAACGAACGCATCCGCGCCGAGCCCGCCCGTCGGCCGGAGCGTGCGGGCAAGCGCCGCGAGGGCCGCAAGATAGGTCGGGCCGCCGGTCAGGCCCGGCATCGCGTGCAGCATCGTGCCGCGATAGTCGAGCATCGCGGGCGGAACGAGGCGCGCGCGATAATCCGCAAGATCAATAGCATCGATGACGCATCCCCCGGCCGCAAGATCCGCAGCGAGCGCCTGCGCGATCTCGCCTTCGTAGAAATCGCGCGGGCCCGCGTGCGCGAGGCGCTCCAAAGTGCGCGCGAGGGCCGGGTTGCGCAGCCGCTGCTCCGCCTGGCGTTCGCGCGTCACCGGCGCCCGCCCGTCGGGGAGGAAGATCGCGCGGCTTGTCGCAAATGCATCGAGCCCCGCCGCGTCGACCGCGATCGACAGCGACGCGTACCAGTCGACCGGCATGCCGGATTGCGCCAGCGCGACGGCGGGTGCGACCAGCTCGCGCCACGGCAGGCAGCCGAACCGCTTGGCGCCAAACGCAAATCCCGCAATCGCGCCGGGTACACACACAGCTTCGTAGCCCACAATGTTGCGGTCGCCCTCGACTTTCGGCCATCGGAACCAGTCGAGATCCTCGCCACCAATCACCGGGTAGCGCGATACGTCGAGGCGCCGTGGCGCGATCATGCCGAAGTCGATACCGTGCACCTGACCGTCATGCGCGGTGCGGACCAGCATGAAGCCGCCGCCGCCAATGCCGCTGAGCCACGGCTCGACCACGCCGACCGCGAGCGCGGTGGCGATCGCGGCATCGATCGCGTTGCCGCCCTGCGCCAGGATACGCGCGCCGGCCTCCGCGGCGAGGTGATGCTGCGCCGCGACCACGCCGCGCGACGAGACCACCGGCCGTTTCGAGACGACCCAGGACGGACCATTGGTCATCACGTCATTCACGGCGCCACTGTCTCCACCGCCTTCATCCGGGATTTTTCTTGTCCTGATAGACCATCAGGCTGCCGATCGAGTTGCCGCCGTCGACGCTCAGCGTCGCGCCGGTCACATAGGCGGCTTTGCTCGAGCACAGGAACATGATCGCGTTGGGCGCGTCGTCGGGCAGCGAGGCGCGCGCCATCGGAATCCCGGCGGTCGTGGATTCGACATGCGCGGCGGTCAAGGGACTCGCCGTTGAGCCCGGCGCGAAGCCGGGCTCAACCGCATTGACGCGGATGCCGAACTCGGCAAGCTCGATCGCGAAGCCTTTGGTCAGCCGGTCGAGCGCCGTCTTGGAGGTGCAATAGGGCACGACGGTGCGACGCATGCGCCGAGCGGCGCCCGACGAGATGTTGACGATGTTGCCTTTGACATTGCCGGCGATCATCAGTTTGGCGAACCCGCGCGAGACGAGGAACGGCGCGCGCAGATTGGTGTCGAAGATGCGGTCCCACTCGTTCGCATCGATGTCGACGAGAAATCCGCTCGGATAGACACCCGCATTGTTGATCACGATGTCGGGGGCGCCCCAGGTCGTCTCGACCTTGGCGACGAGATCGTCGATCGAGGAACTGTCGCTCAGGTTCGTCGCATGGACGATCCCGCCATCGCTGACGACGCTCAATTTCTCGGCGAGCGCCGCGAGCGTGTCGCCACGCTGATCCGAAAGGCAAAGTCGTGCCCCGACTTCGGCGAAAGCCTCGGCGATCCAGCATCCGATGACGCCGCAGGCGCCAGTGAGGACTACCTTACGTCCGGCAAATTCTCCGCCCCACTCAAGTCCCGTCATGGCATCCTTCCTTGGGTCAGCGCGTTGAGCGCGGGTCGAGCCGATCGCGCATGCGATCGCCGATCACGTTGATGGACAGTACGAGGAGGAACAGGCAGAGCCCGGGAAAAGTCGCGATCCACCATGCCGTTCCCATGTAGTTGCGGCCGACGCTGAGGATCGAGCCCCAGCTTGGCATCGGCGGTTGCACGCCGAGGCCGAGAAACGAGAGCCCGGCCTCGAACAGCACCATCAGGCCGAACTCCAGTGTTGCCACCACGATGATCGCACCTGCGATATTCGGAAAGACGTGGCGGCCGAGGAGACGCAGCGCGCCTGCGCCGTTGAAGGCGGACGCGCGCATGAACGTGAGGCCCATCACGGCAAGCGTTTGCCCGTAGGCGACGCGCGCGTAGCGCGGCCAGCGGGTGAAGCCGAGAACGACGACGACGTTGTGCAGGCCCGGCCCCAGCACCGCGATCGTGATGATGGCGAGCAGGATCGCCGGGATCGACAGTACGATGTCGACCAGCCGCATGATGATGATTTCGGCAACGCCGCGATAAAATCCCGCGATCATGCCGAGCACCGTGCCGAGCGTGGTCGAGACCAGCACCGACAGCAGCGCCACCATCAGCGAGACCCGCGCGCCATAGATCAGACGGCTGAGCAGATCGCGGCCGACCTCGTCGGTGCCGAGCAGATAGAGCACGTTGCGCACCGTGGTCCCCGGCGGTTTCAGCCGGGCGAGCAGATTCTGGCTGTTCGGGTTGTAGGGGGCGACGAGCGGCGCCAGCAACGCGATGAGCGCAAAGCCGACGAAGATCAGCAGGAACGGCCAGATCGGGCGCAACTCGCGCGCAATCCGCGTGCGCAGGCGCGCCGGGTGTGCGATGCTGGGGATGACTGCCTCGCTCATGCGACGCCGTCGAGGCGGATGCGCGGGTCGACCACGCTGTAGAGGATGTCGGCCGCAAGATTGAGCGCGATCGAAACGAAGGCGCTGAGCAGCACGATGCTTTGCACGATCGGGAAGTCGCGTGCCGCGATCGACTGAACGGCGAGCTGGCCGAGTCCCGGCCAGGCAAAAACGGTTTCCACGATCACGGCGCCGGCCAGCAGGTTGGCGATCTCGAGCGCCGAGATCGTAATGATCGGGGTCGCGGCATTGCGCAGGATATGACGGCTGATGACGCTGCGGAACAGAAGCCCTTTCGCCTGCGCGGCCGAGACGTAGTCGCGGCCAAGCTCCTCGAGGACGGCCGTGCGCGCAACACGCGCATATGTCGCCATGGTCAGGGCGCCGAGTGCGATCGCCGGGAGCACCACCGAGCGCAGACCGTCGACGCCGGATGACGGCATGGCGCCGAGCGTGACGGCAAACAGCAGGATCAGCAGGATGCCGCTCCAGAATGTCGGCATGCTCTGCCCGACCAGGACGAGTGCCATCAGGACGCGTTCGAGCTTTGTGTCGCGGCGCACCGCCATCACGATGCCCACTGGCAGTCCGATCCCGACGGCCACGAGCAGTGCGCTGCCGGCAAGATAGAGCGTATAGGGCAGGCGCGCCACGATGATGTCCAGGACCGGGACCCGCTGCACCAGCGATTGGCCGAGATCGAACCGCGCCAGCTGTGCCAGATAGTCGAGGTATTGAATCGCGAGCGGCCGGTCGAAACCCAACTGGTGGCGCAGCGTTTCGATATCCTGGCGCGTCGCGCCTTCCGGCAACATCAGGAGCGTCGGATCGCCGGCGAGGCGCTGGATGAAGAACACCAGCGTGATCGTGCCGAGGATCGCCACCGCGGATTGGATCAAGCGCCGGAGCAGGAAGCGGCCCACCGCGATAGCTCCTTACATGCCGCCAGATAGGCTTATTCTTCCCACTTCATCCGATTGATGAAGAAGCTCTCGTTCGGCGTCGGCGTCCAGCGCAGCTCCTTGCGCGCGCCGTAGAGGATCGCGACCTGATAGAGCGGAACGAGCGGCACCGCCGCCTCGGCGAGTTCGTGTACACGCTTGTAGTGGGTGAGCCGCGCTGCCGGATCGAGCAAGGATCGCCCGGCCTCCAGCTCCTTGTCGATGGCGCCGTCGCGCAACTTCGCCCACTGGCTCGAGCTGTGATAGAGCGGAAACAGGACGCCGTCCGCGTCCTGGCAACCGCAGGACCAGCGGCTGAAGGACATCTCGCCGAATTCGGCCGGAGAGCTTTGCGCGCGCTTGAGCCAGCCGGCGAAGTCGCTGGTGACGATTGTCACCTTCATGCCGACATCGATCAGCATCTGCTGGATCGCCTGCACGATGCGCTGGTCGAAGGTCGGCGCCGTGAACAGCGTGAAGGACGTGTCCGCCGTGATCCCGGCCTCCTTGAGCAGCGCCTTGGCCTTCGCTGGATCATAGGCGTATCCCTTGAAGCCTTCGACGTAACCAACATGCACCGGGGAAAGCATCGTTGTCGCCGGCTTGTCGTAACCAGCCATCAGGCCGTCGATGATTCCCTGCCGGTCGATTGCATGCGCAATGGCCTTGCGGACGCGCAGGTCGGCGGTCGGCCCGGCCAGCGCATTGAGGTGGAAATAGGCGACGCGTTCGCTCAGCACGCTGAGGACTTTCACCCGCGCGTCTTTCTTCAATTCGGCCGCCAGATCCGCGTTGATCGTCACGATCAGGTCGGCCTTGCCGGAGCGCAGATCGGCGACGCGCGTCGCCGGATCCGGTACGGCATGGAATTCGGCGGTCGCAAACGGCCCTTTGGTGCCCCAGTACGTGTCATTGCGGGCCAGCGTTGTCTTCACGCCACGCTGGATGGATACGAACTTGTAGGGTCCGCTGCCCATCGGCTCCTGATTGAACTTGTCGTTGCCGACCTGCGTGACATGCGCCTTCGGCACGATGCTGAGCTTGACCAGTTGGGCCAGCAGCACCGGGTAGGGGCCTTCGGTCTTGAGCTGGACCGTGGTCGGGTTGACGGCGGTCGCATCGACGATCTTGTTGAACTGGTCGCGCTGTGGGCTCTTGAGGGCCGGGTCGATGATGCGTTTGACCGAGAAGACGACGTCATCGGCGGTGAGGGGCGTGCCGTCGTGGAACTTGATGTCGCTGCGCAGCGTGAATTCCGTCGTGCTGTCGTCGATCTGGCGCCACGACGTCGCGACTTGCGGCGTAATCTTTCCCTCGTCGTCGCGCGTGACCATGTTGTCGAACACGTTGCGATAAACGAAGTAGCTGTCGGGGTTCCATTGCAGGTGCGGGTCGAGCGAGGATGGCTCCTGGACGAGATCGACCACGAGCACGTCCTTCGCCGCCAGCGCGCCGCCGACGAACAGTGTCGCGGTGAGAGCCGCAATGCTGAACCGCATCAACCAGCGCGCCATCGTCTCCATCCCTCTCATTGCTCGATTTCGCGGCCGTGCCGCCCCGTCGACCGGCGTTTCCGGGTCGGGCTCGCCGTGTCGGGCGGCTCGGATCCTGGTGATAGAGGGGCGGGGGCTAGCATGCTCGGCGTCTTGAGTACCGCATCGATGATCAAGCAATGCAGCTGCTCGACCTCGTCACCGATCGCCGAAGCGGCATCGTCGCCGCGGCCGGATGCAAGCGCCGAAATGAGCGTGGTGTGATCGTGCCGAAGGTCGGCGGCCCGGCTGCGCATCAGTCCGGCGTGATAGATGACCCGCTCGGTCTCATCCCAAAGCGGTTCGAAAACGGCGGCGAGGCGCTCGTTTCCGCCCGCCGTCACGACGCTAAGATGAAACTGGCGGTGCGCCTGCAGGAACGTCGCCTGACTGGCGG
The DNA here is from genome assembly GCA_039649225.1 of Hyphomicrobiales bacterium. Taxonomy (GTDB): domain Bacteria; phylum Pseudomonadota; class Alphaproteobacteria; order Rhizobiales; family Xanthobacteraceae; genus PALSA-894. The sequence goes on from JBBWZU010000772.1 coordinate 15,658, forward strand.
CGTCGCCGGCGACAAACCCGGCGCCGCAGACCGCATCGAGTTGCCGCAGCCGGTTGACGTCAACGCGGCCGGCGGCGTGGCGGACCGCCATCGGCTCGATCATGCGGCGCAATTCGAAGATTTCGCCGATATCGCGCAGCGTGACCGGCTTCACCAGATAGCCACGGCGTGGCAGCGCCTGCACCCAGTTGCGCTCGATCAGCCGGACCATCGCACGGCGGATTCCGGCTTTTCCGAGCTTGTAGCGGTCCGCGAGTTCGGCCTCCGAGACGCCGGATCCGGGCGCAATCCGGCAGGCGACGATATCGGTCCGCAGCATTTCGAACGCGATATCGCTTTGCCGTGTTTCGGTGGCGCCTTGAATGAGCCCGGAGGCATCAAGCATGCGCGAGAACCTCGTTTCAGGTGGACGACTGTGAAAATGTATCTGAGATGTCACAATCGAGCAATTGATATCTCAGTTGCGCCCGCGAAGCCGCGCACCTAGCATCCAAACGCCGGTCGGGCGGAACGGAGCACGTGATGGGTGGATGGAAACTGGCGTTCGGGTTGGCGGCAGCGTTGGCATGGGCCACGGGTCCGGCCGAGGCGCAGCCGAAGAAGGACACGCTTTCGGTCGATCTGCCGGCCGACGCGGCGACGCTCGATCCGCACGTGCAGTGGGATACCGACAGCTACTCGATCTACCGCAACATTTTTGACAATCTTCTGACGCGCGATGCCGACGGCAAGATCGTGCCGCAGATCGCCGCCGCATGGCGTTATGTCAGCGACACGGTGATCGACTTCGAAATCCGTACCGACGTGAAATTCCACGACGGTACGCCGCTGACGGCCGAGGACGTGGTCTACAGCGTCAAGCGCATCATCAATCCGCAGTTCAAGAGCCCGCAGCTCGGCCAGTTCAACAGCATCGTGGCGGCTGACATCGTCGCGCCGGCAACGGTGCGGCTGACCACCAAGGAGCCCTATCCGGCTCTGCTCGCCCAACTCGTCAAGCTCAGCATCGTGCCGAAGCGCTACGTCGAGAGCGTCGGCGATGCCAAGTTCAATCTCGAGCCCGTGGGAAGCGGACCGTATCGGCTCGCCGGCTGGCAGAAGGGCGTGCGCATTGCGCTCGAGGCGAACGATGCCTATTGGCGCGGCGCGCCGTTCTTCAAGCGCGTCACCTTTCAGCCTGTGCCGGACGCTTCGACCCGCATCGCCGATCTGCGCACCGGCAAGGCCGACATTGCGCGCGGCCTGAACGCCGACGACACCACGGTGCTCAAGGGCGACGCGCAACTGCAGATCCTGTCGGTACCGACCGAGCGGATCGGCTATCTGTTCGTCAACGCGCTGTGGGGCCCGACCAAGGATGTGCGCGTGCGCCGCGCCATCGCGCATGCGATCGATCGCGGCCTGATCATCGAGGCTTTGCTCGGCGGCTATGGCCGTCCGGTCGATATCATGCTGACGCCCGCCAATTTCGGCTACATGGCCGACATCAAGGGCTACGACTATGATCTCGCCAAGGCCAAGGCGCTGATCAAGGAAGCAGGCGCCGAAGGCGCGGAACTCCCCTTCATGACCTCGCCGGTCTACGACCAGCGCATTGCGCAAGCGGTCCAGCAGATGCTCGGCGAAGCCGGGCTCAAGGTCACGATCGTTATGAGCGATCAGGCGACCTATCTGCGCCGCCGCCAGGGAACGCCGCAGGATGCCGGCAGCCTGTCGATCGGACGCTGGTCCTGCGCCTGTCAGGATGCGGACGGCGTCATCCAGCCATTGTTCCACAGCGCCAGCGGCTGGTCGAAGTTCAAGAATGCGGCCTACGACGAGGCGGTCGAGAAGGCGAGGGCAACACTCGACCAGACCGAGCGCCTGGCTTGGTATCGCAAGGCGCTGGACATTCTCAAGGACGAGGTGCCCGGCATCGGTCTCTATCAGGATGTCGCGATCTACGGCGCCCGCAAAGGGCTGGGCTGGAAGCCCGGGGCCGATGAGTCGTTTTTCGTGTTCAACATGAGATGGGACTGAGCTTTCGCGTGAACCTGGCCTTCATCGGCGCATCGCACTGGCATCTGCCGCTCTATCTCGAGCCGGCGCTGGATGCGCCGGGTGCACGCGTGGTCGGCATCAGCGATCCTGATCCGGCCTTCGTCGCGACCTGGTCCGCCAAGCTTGGCTGCGCGGGTGATGTCGACTTCCGCGCGCTTTGCCGCAAGACCAAACCGGATTTCGTATTTGCGCTCGGCCACCACGCCGACATGGTGGAAGAAGCGCGCTTCCTGCTTGGCGAGGGCATTCCATTCGCCATCGAGAAGCCCTGTGGCCTGAATGCGCGCGACGTTGCCGGCCTCGCCGCGCTGGAGGCACACAGTGGCGGCTTTTCCGCCGTGCCGCTCGTGTTCCGCAATGGCGATTTCATCACGCGACTGCGCGAGATGGGCGCCGAAGGCATCCAATACATGACCTACCGCTTTATCGCCGGCTTTGCGGCGCGGTATGAGCAGGCCAATTGCCATTGGATGCTCGACCCGGCCACCGCGGGCGGCGGCTGCACGATCAATCTTAGCCCTCATTTCTTCGACCTGGCTGTGCTGCTGATGGGTGACGGCGTCCGGGTACGCCACGCCACGATGTCGAACGCGGCCTGGCGCCATCCGGTGGAAGACTATTCGGTCGTGACGCTTGAGCGGGGCACGGACATCTGCGTCGTCGAGACCGGCTATCTCTATCCGGCGCCGACGAGCACATTCGATATGCATTTTGCCGTGCGGTCGCCGTCGCAATATCTCGTCGCGCACGATCCGGAGGCTGTCGAGATCGTGCGCAATTCGGGCGAGCGCGCGATGATCAAGAGTCTGACGACCAACGTCCCGCACTACCGCACCTTCGTGCATGACGTTCTCGATCGTGTCCGCAACGGCCAGCCGCCGCTGGTGCGCATTGCCGACATGGTGCCGATCATGCGCCTGGTCGACGATGCCTACGCCAAGGCCGGCCCGCTTCCGATATGGGCGGTCTCGACATAGCGGCGATCTCGCAAGCGCGCTGGCGCACACGCGGCCTCTGAACTAACATACCGTCAACGCCGCCGAAGCTTCGTTCATCGAGCGCGCGAATAGAACTTGAACAAGGAGGAGACCTCATGCGCTTTCGCGTAGCCCTGGTCGCAACGACGGCCGCATTCCTGGCGGGCCAGCCGATCCGCTCCGAGGCGGTCGAACTCAATGTGACGCATTTCGGCACCGGCATGTATGGCGTGCCTTACGCCATCGCGAAGGAGAAGGGCTACTTCAAGGAGGCCGGGCTCGACGTCACCGGCTTTCTGACCTCCGCGGGCGGCGGCACCACGGTGCGCAACGTGCTGGCGTCGGAACTGCCTTACGGCGATGTCGCGCTGCCGGCGGTGATCGCGGCGGCCCAGCAAGGTATCGAACTGACTATCGTACACGCCGGCGTCGCGAGCGTCGCCGACCAGGTCTGGGTCGCCCGCAAGGACGATATGCGGATCAAGACGGTGCAGGACTTCAAGGGCAAGAAACTCGGCTATTCGAGCCCGAAATCCGTCACCGACATGATCACCTCGATGATGCTGGATGCCAATGGCCTCACCGGCCAGGTCGAGCGGCGCTCGGTCGGCGGCGTTGGCGCGGGATTGACCGCGCTGCGCGAAGGCGCGGTCGACATGACCTATGTGACGCAGCCGGTCTGGGCCAAGGAGAAGGACAACTTCCGCCTGGTTTTCAACTCGACCGAATGGGCGCCGCGCGTCATGCAGACCGTAGGCGTGGTCAAGACCGAGTTCCTCAAAAAGAACCCGCAACTCATCCGCGGCCTCATCGAGGCACGGCGCAAGGCGGTCGTGTTCATCCGCGAGAACCCGGATGAAGCCGCAAAGATCATGGCCAAGGAATACAAGATCGATGAAGCGCAGGCGAAGGCGGCGCTGAAGGATGTCCTCGGCTCCGGCGGCGTCTACTGGAGCCCGGGCGATTTCGACTATGAGGCCATGAACACGATGCTCAAGGGTCTGCAACTGGTCAAAGCGGTCGATGCCGGGCCGTTCGATTGGGCCAAGATCGTCGACGAGAGCTACTTGCCCGAGGTGCTGACGCGCAAGCCGAAATCCTAGCGCATCGGCAGCGCCGGCATGAGCGACATGGTGCATCTTCGCCTTGACGGCGTCACGCGCGTCTATCCGTCCGCGGTTCAGGGACGCGCGCCCTTGCATGCGCTCGGGCCGATCAGCCTGACGCTGAAGCGAGGCGAGTTCTTTTCGGTGGTCGGCCCCTCCGGCTGTGGCAAGTCTACGCTGCTCGATGTCGTCGCCGGTCTGGCGGCGCCGAGCGACGGTTCGGTCACATTCGAGGGGAAGCAAATCGACGGCACAGTGCCGGACGGGGTCGGAGTCGTGTTCCAGGAGGATGCGAGCTTTCCCTGGCTGTCGGTCTACGACAACGCGGCTTTCGCGTTGCGCCGCGCCGGCGTTCCGGAACACGAGGTGCGTGAACGGGTCGATCCGACGCTCGCCTTCATGGGGCTGCGGTCGTTCGCCGGGGCTTATCCGGCGCAGCTCTCGGGCGGCATGCGGCAGCGGCTCTGCATCGCGCGCACGCTGGTGACGCGGCCGCGGCTGCTGCTGCTCGACGAGCCGTTCGGCGCACTCGACCAGCAGACGCGGCTTCTGATGGGTGACGAACTGCTCAATCTGTGGCGCGAGACGGGCGCGACGATCCTGCTGATCACGCATTCGCTCGACGAGGCCGCTTTATTGTCCGATCGGATCGGCGTGATGTCGGCGCGTCCTGGTCTATTCATCGACGTCGTCGAAACCGGATGGCCGCGCGACCGGGACAGCCGGATCGTCTCCGACGCGGGCTTCGGTCAACTCACCGGGCGGCTCTGGGCCTCGCTGCGCGACCAATCGATCAAGGCTCTCGCGATGGCGTCATGACGCGCGCCGGATGGATCCGTCTTGCACTCATCGCCGGGGCGCTCGCTTTGCTCGAGGCTGCCTGCCGCTTCGGCTTCATCAGCCGGGATTCCGTCATTCCACCGACGGTCATGGTCCAGGGCGCGTGGCAGGCATTGCGCTCGAACGAGACGCGCGGCGACCTGTTGCTGACGCTGCAGACCGTCGGGGTTGCGCTGGTGCTGTCGCTTGCTGCCGGCGCGGCGGTCGGCGCATTGCTGCACCAGGCGCCAAGGCTGCGGCGCGTGCTCGATCCGCTGCTCGCGAGTTACTATGCGGTGCCGACGTTTGTGTTCTACCCGCTGTTCATCGTGCTGTTCGGCCTCAACCGATGGCCTTTGGTGGCGATCGGCTTTCTGTTCGCGGTGGTCGCGGTCGCGATCAATACGCTCGATGGCCTGTCGCGTATTCCGCGCGCCTATCTGCGCACCGCCGCCGTCATGCGGCTGTCGCCGCCGCAGATGTTGCTTCATGTCATCCTCCCGGCCGCCGCCCCCTGGTTCTTCACTGGCGTAAAATTCGCCGTCGCATATTCGTTCATCGGCGTGATTGCGGGCGAGTTCGTGGTGTCTGGCGCCGGGGTGGGGCATGCTATCGCATTCGCCTATAATTCGTTCGACAACCGCATGATGTACGGCCTGATCGTGCTGCTTTTCGTGCTGGTCGGCGGAATCAACACCGTGCTGTGGTCGTGGGAGCGCAGACTCTATGTCCGTCTCGCCGGACGCTGACCCGGCCGCCGCGGCCGAACGAATCGAGCGCCGCGATCACGGGCCGCTCCTCGACACGATGCTGCTGATCGTCGGCCTCATCGTCCTGTGGCAGGCCGGATCGATGCTGCTTGGCCGCGACGCGCTGCCGTCTCCCGCCGCCACGGTCGAAAAGCTCGCTGCCATCATGGGCGACCAGGACTTCCCGGCGCACGCCTGGGAGACGGCCCGGGCCTTCGTCACGGCGCTGGTGATCGCACTGTGCTCGGGTCTTGCGATCGGACTTGCGCTCGGCTCCAATCGCCTCTCGGGTGAAGTCGCCGAGCCGCTTCTGGTTGGCCTTTACGCTATCCCCAAGATCACGCTCTATCCGGTGATCCTGCTGCTGTTCGGCCTCGGCATCTCGGCCAAGATCGCATTCGGCGTCATTCATGGCGTCATCCCGGTGATCGTTTTCACCATGAACGCCGTGCGCAACATCAGGAGTGTCTATTTCCGCGCCGCGCGCACGATGCGGCTTTCGCTCATGCAAACCGCCTTCACGATCGTGGTTCCGGCCGCAATGCCGGAAATCATTTCCGGCTTTCGCGTCGGCTTCGCGCTGACATTGCTCGGCACCCTGATCGGCGAGATGTTCGCCTCGCAGCGTGGCATCGGCTACATGCTGGTGCGCGCCATGGAGACCAACGACACGCTCACCGTGATGGCGCTGGCGTTTCTCCTCGTCGTGTTGGCCACCGCCGCGTCGACCGCATTGCTTGCCCTCGATCGCCGCCTGCACAAGCGGGCGATGCCGTCATAAGGACCGGAAAAATGACAATACAGACCCGCCTCAAGACCTCCATTGCGGCCGGCGACTTCATTGTCGCGCCCGGCGTGTTCGATATGTTTTCCGCTAAGATCGCTGACCGGATCGGCTTCTCGGCGCTTTATATGACCGGCTACGGGGTGTCCGGCTCGCACCTCGGCGTCGCCGACGCCGGGCTCGTCACCTATCGCGACATGGTCGAGCGCGCGCGCACGATTGCCGAGGGCACGCATACGCCGCTGATCGCCGACGCCGACACCGGTTTCGGCGGCCTCCTCAACATCCGCCACACGGTGCGCGGCTATGAGGCGGCTGGCGTGCAGGCGATTCAGATCGAGGATCAGGAGACACCGAAGAAGTGCGGCCACACGCCGAACCGCCGAGTCATCCCGGCACGCGACATGTGCCGCAAGATCGAAGTCGCCGTCGATGCCCGCACCTTGCCGGACACGCTCATCATCGCGCGCACGGATTCCCGCACCGGGCTTGGGTTGGAGGAGGCGATCCGGCGCGGGCAGGACTACGCCAAGGCCGGCGCCGACATCGTGTTCGTCGAGGCGCCGGAGAGCGAGGATGAATTCAAGCGCGTCGGCGCCGAGGTCGACTGCTGGCTTCTCGCCAACATGGTTCCGACCGGAAAGTCTCCGGTGGTGCCGGCCGACAGATTGAAGGCTTATGGATTTCAGGTCGCCATCTATCCGTCGGCCGGAATGTCGGTGATCTGCGCGGCGCTCGATGCGAACTACAGCTACCTCAAGAGCCATGGTTCGACCGAAGGCTCGCCCACGCCGGCATACACCATGGCGCAGTTGCACGACTTGATGGGATTTCCGGAAGTCTGGGCATTCGAGAAGCGCTTTGCCGAGAACTAGGCCGTGCACTGATAAATCAGCTGGCGGGATCGATGTCCGCTGGCGCCGTCTTTCGTCTCGAATATGGAACGCAGAGCCGCCTTCTGCTGGTCCGATTGGATTCTTGATCGCGTGCCCGTGTCATGAATGGTGGCGGCCGCGACGCCGCCCATCGCATGCGCGACCGAGCTTTATTTAGCTAAACAAGCTCCGGCGTCTCCGCTGGCGCGTGCCAGCCGAGCTTGGTCGAGATCTCCCCCGCCGCCTCGATGAGCATGCGGATGTAAAGACTTTCCAGATCGCGGGTCAGCCTGGACTGCGGGCCGGCAACGCTGAGAGACGCGACAACGCGCCCGCCGTGATCGCGCACCGGTGTGGCGACCGAGAAGGCGCCGGGATCGAGATCACCGTGGCTGACATTGTAGCCCTGGGCGCGAATGCGCTTGAGCAAGGTTTTCAGACGCTTCGGATCGACGATGGTCGACGGCGTATAGGCGATCAGCGGCGCCGCAAGAGCCGCCTCCTGGATCTCATCGGGCGCAAAGGCGAGCAGCAGCTTCGGGCCGCCGCCGACATGGAGCGGGCCTTGGCGGCCGAGCTCGGCGTAGAGGCGGATCGGTTGCGGCGATTGCCTGATGGCAAGGCAGAGCGTGGCGAGACCGTCCCGAACCAGCAGGCTCACGTTTTCGCGCGTGCGCGCCGAAAGCTCGTCGAGGAAGGGGTTTGCGACGCGCACCAATGGTGAGTGATTCTGCATCTGCTCGCTGAGATAAAGCGGCTTGTAGCCGAGCGAATAGGTGCGCTCTTCCGGATCCTTCAACAGGTAGCCGCGTGCTTCCAGGGTGGTGGCCATGCGGAACGCCAGCGTCTTGGTCGTCCCGGTCAGCCGCGTGAGCTCGGAGAGGCCGATACTCTGCTTTTCGGCGACGATCTCGAGCAGCTTGAGCGCGCGGTCGAGGGCGGCGATCGTGTAATCCATGGCGGTGATCCGGAATTGATTGAGCTAGGCCTCGTGAAGATGACAGGCGGAGGAATGCCCCGGCGCCACCTGCGCGAGCCGCGGTTCCTCGGCGGTGCAGCGCGCGAAGGCGTGCGGACAGCGGTCACGCAATCGACAGCCCGAAGGCGGACCGCTCCCGATGGCGCCCGAGATCGGCAGGCTGTCGCGCGATTGATCGACGTTTGGCCGCGGCACGGCCGCGACGAGCGCGCGCGTATAAGGATGAGCAGGCCGCAAGATCAGGTCCTCGGTCGGTCCCTCCTCGACGATGCGGCCGAGATACATCACCAGCGTCCGGCTGCAAATGTAGCGCACCAGCGTGAGGTCATGCGAGATCGTGAAGGAGGTCAGCGCGAGCCGCTGCTGCAGGTCGCGCATCAGGTTGAGAATGCCGGCGCGCACGCTGACGTCGAGCATCGAAACCGGTTCGTCGGCGACCAGGAACTCCGGGCCGATCACCAGGGCACGGGCCATGACGACGCGCTGCAGCTCGCCGCCCGAGAGCTGATGCGGCAAGCGATCGAGATAGCGCTGCGGTTCAGCCAGGCCGACGAGGCGCAGGCTTTCGGCGACGCGCTCCTCGTGCTCGGCGCGCGGCACGCCAAGATTGATCAGCGGCTCGGCGACGATCCGGCGAATGTTGAAGCGCGGATTGACCGCATCGAATGGATTCTGAAACACAAGCTGCGCCTGTTGGCGAAAGCCGCGCAGGCGCGCCGCGCTCATCCGGTCGACATGCTCGCCCGCATAAGTGAGCTGGCCGCCGGAAAACGGCGTCAGCTTGAGCAGCAGGCGGCCGACGGTGGTTTTGCCGCTGCCGGACTCGCCGACCAGGCCGATGCTGTCGCCACGATTGATCGTCAGATCGACGCCATCCACGGCCAGCACCGCCGGCCTTTCGGCCCGCAGCACCTGGCGCAAAGTGCGGCTGAGCGGAAAGCTCTTGCTCAGGCCGAACGATTGGATCAGCGGCTCCATGTCGCCGCCTTCCTGGAAAGTTCGCGCAAGGCGCCCGCTTCGCCGGTGCGCAGGCATGCGGCGCGATGCCCTTCTCCGACCGCGATCGCGTCCGGGTCCCTCTCTCGGCAGGCCGGCAGCGCGAAAGGACAACGCGGCGCAAAGCGGCAGCCGGGCGATGGATGCGCCAGATCAGGCGGCGCGCCGTCGATCGGGACAAGAGGTTCAGCAGCCCGATAAAGGTCAGGAGATGCGTTCATCAGCCCCATCGTGTAGGGATGCGCGGGGGCGCTGGTGAGCACTTCGGTCGGACCATATTCGACGATGCGGCCCGCATACATCACGGCCGTGATGCCGCAGAGATAGGCGACGACGCTGATGTCATGCGTGACGATGATCGCCGAAAGGCCGAGCTCGCGCCCCAGAGTGCGCAACGTATCGAGCACCTGCCGCTGTACTATGACGTCAAGCGCGGTGACCGGCTCATCGGCGATGATCAATTTCGGGCTCAGTGCCAGCGCCATCGCGATGGCGGCGCGCTGGCGCATGCCGCCGGAAAACTGATGCGGGAAATCCTCCAGGCGCCGCGCATTGAGTCCGACCGCGCCGAATAGTTCCGCGGCACGACGGTCGGCCGCGGCCCGCGTCAGGCCGCCGCGCTCGATCAGCACCTCGCGCATCTGGTCGCGCAGCCGGTACACCGGATCGAGCGCGTTCATCGCCGTCTGCGGCACAAAGGATATGTCGCGCCACAGGCGTTCGCGGCGCTTCTCCGGCGCGATCGCGAGCAGATCCTCGCCGGCAAGGTAGATGCTCCCACCCGTGATCCGCGCATTGCCCGGCAGCACACCCATCAGCGCGCGCGCAAGCGTCGACTTTCCGCAGCCGGACTCGCCGACAAGTCCGAGCATCATGCCAGCCGGGACCATGAGATCCACGCCATCGACCGCGCGGATCGCCGCACCGTCGCGCCGGTATGAGACGCTGAGGTTGCCGACTGTCAGCAGCGCGCTCATCAGCCTTCCCGCAATTTGGGGAACAGCAGTTCCTCATAGCCGCGGCTGATCAGGAAGCCAGCCAGCACCACCAGGACGAGACAGATGCCGGGCGGTACGAACCAGGCGAATTGCTGCCGATCGAGCGCCTGCGACGCGTAGGCGTCCTGCAGCATCGTACCCCAGGAGATCGTGTCGGCCTTGCCGAAGCCGAGGAAACTGAGGCTCGCCTCGGTCACGATCGCCCATCCGACGGCGATGGAACCGTAGAGGAAGGCCAACGGCACGATGTTCGGCGCGATGTGCACGAACATGACGCGCCATTCGCTGGCGCCGGTCACGCGCGCCGCCTCGATGAATTGGCGTTGCGCCAAAGTGAGAACCTGGCTGCGGATCACCCGCGCGGCATTGGGCCAGAGCAGCAGCGCGACGGCAAACACGATGTGCTGCAGGCTAGCGCCGATCAACGCCACCAGCACGATGACGAACGGCAGGAAGGGCAGTCCGAGCACGAGATCGGCCAGCCGCATCAGCGCGCGGTCGACCCAGCCGCCGAGATAGCCGGCGACGAGCCCGACCATGCTGCCGACCGTCGCGACGGCAAGTGCGGCCGTGATGCCGACCAGCAGCGATGGCCGGGCGCCGAGCACGAGCTGGGAGAAGACGTCACGCCCAAGATTGGTGGTGCCGAGCGGATGGGCCAGGCTCGGCGGCAGCGAGGCCGCAAGCTGTCCGTCGTCGGCAAACAGGATTTCGGTCGGATCATGCGGCGCGATCAGGCCGGCCGAAATCGCCACGAGAAAGAACACGAGATAAATGACGAAGCCGGCGAGCGCCGAGGGGTTTTGCCAAAGGTAGCGAGCAAAGCGCGCGAGCGAACGGCCAAGCGGCAGCTTGCGCAACTTTGCTCCGGCCAGAGGCATGTCAGCGCTCGCCATGCGTCACGCGCGGGTCGAGCAGGCCGTACATCAGATCTGCCATGAAATTCATCAGCACCAGCACGAACGCGATGACCAGGAAGGCGCCCTGCGCCAGCGGGTAATCGCTGTTCGCGACCGCGTCGACGAGGAGCCGGCCGAGGCCCGGCCAGCTGAACACGCTTTCGACCACCACATTGCCGCCGACGGATTGTCCGAAGCCGAGTGCAAAGGCGGTGACGAGAGGGAGCAGCGCGTTGCGGGCGGCGTGACGCAGCATGATGCGCCGCTCGGACAGCCCCTTCATGCGCGCCATGGTGATGAACTCCTCGCGCATGATCTCGAGCATGTTGGAGCGCATCAGCAG
>JBBWZU010000786.1:0-38410 GCA_039649225.1 Hyphomicrobiales bacterium
ATCGCGTGCTGGTCACCTGGGATCCCGCCAAGGCGCAACGCCTGCAATAGCGCCGTCATCGTAGAAAATGCGCAACACAGAGGAGTGACTGGAATGACCGAGACCACCAAAAAGACCGGCGTCAGCCGCCGCACGCTACTCAAGAGCACCGCAGGGCTCGCCGGCCTTGCCGCCGGCTCCGGGGCCATCACCGGCTTCCCCTACGTGATGTCGGCCGAGCCGAAGGTGCTGCGCTATCTCGGCACCGCCGTGAACGAGGGCGACGACATCTCCAAGCAGTGCCTGAAGGACACCGGCATCAAGATCGAATACATCACCGCGACCACCGACGACGTCACCAAGCGCGTGATGACCCAGCCGAACTCCTTCGACGTGCTGGACACCGAATATTTCTCGCTGAAGAAGATCGTGCCGTCGGGCAACATCCTTGCCCTCGATTCCAGGAAGATCAAGGAATTCGACAACATCACGCCCGTCTTCACCAAGGGCGAGCTGCCGAACGGCAAGAAGATCGGCGGCCAGGGCACCGCGCCCTGGAAGGTGCTCTATCTCGACGGCGCGAATTCCAAGACCTTCTCCGCCAAGCCGACCGAATTCATCACGCTGATTCCGACCGTGTACAACGCCGACACGCTCGGCATCCGTCCCGACATCATCAAGCGTCCGATCGGCTCCTGGGCCGAGCTCCTCAACCCCGAATTCAAGGGCAAGGCCTCGATCCTCAACATTCCCTCGATCGGCATCATGGATGCGGCGATGGTCGTCGAGGCCACCGGTCAGCATAAATATGCCGACAAGGGCAACATGACCAAGGAAGAGATCGATCTCACCATGAAGGTGATGACCGAGGCCAAGAAAGCCGGCCAGTTCCGTGCGTTCTGGAAGGACTTCAACGAGAGCGTCAACTTGATGGCATCGGGCGAAGTGGTGATCCAGTCGATGTGGTCGCCGGCCGTCACGGCGGTGCGCTCCAAAGGCATTGCCTGCACGTATCAGCCGCTCAAAGAGGGTTATCGCGCCTGGGCCGCGGGCTTCGGCCTGCCGCGCACTGTCACGGGCAAGAAGGCGGATCTCGCCTACGAGTTCATCAACTGGTTCCTCGACGGCTGGGCCGGCGCGTTCCTCAATCGGCAGGGCTATTACTCGGCGGTGCTCGACACCGCGAAGTCCAAGATGGAGCCCTACGAGTGGGCTTACTGGATGGAAGGCAAGCCCGCTGAAAAAGACATCAAGGCGCCCGACGGCACGCTGCTCGAGAAAGCTGGGCAGACGCGCGACGGCGGCTCCTACGAGGCGCGCATGGGCGGCGTCGCGTGCTGGAACGCCGTGATGGATGAAAATGACTATCTTGTGAAGAAGTGGAATGAGTTTATTGCGGCGTAGTTCCGAGAGAGTGGATTGAAACAATGACCGCGTGTCCCGGGCGCGACGCAACACGTAGCGTAGCGAAGTGGTGCGGTGCAGACCCGGGACCCCGGTTGCTTTGTTCGACTTCCCGAGGAAGCAGCAGAAACCGGGGCCCCGGATCTGCGCAGCATCGTTACGCGCTGCGCGTTTCACGCTGCACCGCGTCCGGGACACGCGCCGGATGACTGTTGCCGTACAAGACAAGATGGCGGTGAACGCGGCAGCGATCGAGAAGGACGCGCTGCCTGGTCGCACTCCCCTCTTCTCCCGCGCGCTCCCCGCATGGGCACAAGCCCTGCCGCTCGCGCTGGTGTTCCTGGTTTTCTTCGTCATTCCGCTCGCGCTCACCGTGATGGTGAGCTTCTGGGACTACACCGAATATTCGCTCGTCCCGGCCTTCACGTTGCGCAGCTACGCCGAAATGTTCGAGAGCTGCTACGAGCGGCTCCCCGACCTGTGCGTGACGTTCAAGACCTATCTCTCGACACTGAAATTCTGCCTCTCGGTCTGGCTGATCTCTCTCGTCGTCGGCTTCTTCGTCGCCTACTTCCTCGCCTTCCACGTGCGCTCGACCACCTGGCAGATCGCGCTGTTTCTCGTCTGCACCGTGCCGTTCTGGACGTCGAACGTGATCCGCACGATCTCGTGGATTCCCCTGCTCGGCCGCAACGGGCTGGTCAACTCGACACTGATCAAGCTGCACATCATCGACACGCCGATCGAGTGGCTGATCTTCTCGGATTTCGCCGTGATCGTCGCGCTGGTGCACCTCTACACGCTGTTCATGATCGTGCCGATCTTCAACTCGATGATGCGCATCGACCGCGCGCTGGTGGAGGCCGCGCATGATGCCGGCGCGTCCGGCTGGCAGACGCTGTGGAACGTGATCATCCCGCTCTCGAAGCCCGGCATCGTGATCGGCTCGATCTTCGTCATCACCATCGTGATGGGCGATTTCGTCACCGTCGGCGTGATGGGCGGCCAGCAGATCGCATCGGTCGGCAAGGTCATCAACACGCAGATGGGCGCGCTGCAATTCCCGCCCGCCGCGGCCAACTCGGTGATCCTGCTGGTCGCGGTGCTGTTCATCATCGCGGCGCTGACCAAGCTCGTCGATATCCGCAAGGAGCTTTAGTTGACTGATCGCCGCAGCGCAGGCTTCTACTGGCTGGCAGCGCTGTTCTGCCTGTTCGTGCTGTTCCTCTACGGGCCGATGATCACCATCGTGGTGCTGTCGTTCCAGGGGCCGCAGGGCGGCCTGACATTTCCGATGAACGGCATCTCGCTGCACTGGTTCTACCGGCTGTGGGACGGGCTCGGCGTGGTCGACATCTGGGCGGCGTTCCGCCGCTCCGCGCGGCTCGGCGCCGTCGTAATGGTGCTCACCGTCGCGCTGTCGCTGCTCGCGGGGCTTGCCTACCGCAAGCGCTTCGCCGGCTCGAACCTCCTGTTCTACGTGGTGGTGGCGAGCCTGATCGTGCCATCGATCGTCGTCTCGCTCGGTATTGGCCTCGAATTCCGCCTGCTCGACGACACGGTGAAATCAATCGCCGAGGCGCTCGGCCTGGAGGACTTCGGCCAGCGCTACGGCACCGCGATGGGGCTGTTCACCTCCGGGCTCGGCGCGCAGCTCACCTGGACGCTGCCGTTCGGCCTGCTGATCTGTTTTGCGATCTTCAACCGCTTCGACCGCCGCTACGAGGAGGCGGCGCGCGACCAGGGCGCGACGCCGTGGCAGAGCTTTGCCTATGTGGTCCTGCCGATCATTGCGCCGAGCGTCGTCGGCATCGGGCTGTTCGGCTTCACGCTGTCATGGGACGAGGTCGCGCGGTCGAGCCAGGCGATCGGCGATCTCAACACGCTGCCGCTGGAACTCGAGGGCCTCACCACGACGGTGACCAATCCGGAAATCTACGCGCTCGGCACGATCACCACCGCGGTCTCATTCGCCGTGATCTTCACGGCGCTCGGGCTGATGGCAATCCTCAGGCGGCGCGCTGCGAACGCTCTGAAGGCTTGAACCACACGCGCATCCACACCGTGATTCCGAGCCCAACGCCATAGATCGCCAGCGCCAGGCCGACGGCAAGGAACATCCACGACAGCGATCCGGTGAGTTTTAGGACGATCCACCCGCCGCCGACCGCGAACAGCATGCGCGCGAGGCCGACCAGCAGCGGCCAGAGCAGTTTTCCGGCGCCCTGCGAGGCGAAATAGAGCGCGAGGCCGAAACCGAACAAGCCGTAGAACGGTCCGACCGCGCGCAGATAGGCGCTGCCGACCGCGATCATCCGCGGGTCATCACCGAACAGGCGCAGCCACGCCTCCGGCGCCAGCGCCGCCGAGACACCGATGATCTCGCACAGCAGCGCCGCAATGCCGGCGCCGATCCAGGCAACCCGCAGCGCGCGCTCGCGCTGCCCCGCGCCGACATTGGTGCCGACCAACGCCACCAACGGCCCGCCGAGGCCGAACACCAGCGGCACCAGGAGATATTCCAGCCGCGCCGCGGTGCCGAAGCCCGCGACCGCCTGCGGCCCCGCCGCCATGCCGGCGAGCGCGGTCGTGAGGCCGATCGTCAGATTGGTCTGGATCGAGCTTACTGCCGCGACCGCGCCGACGCGCAGGATCTCGCGCGCGAGCCGCCAACGCAACGGCGCGATTGTCAAATGCGCGATGTTGCGGCCGGACAGGATGTACCAGCCGAGCACGGCCGTGCCGCCGATATAGAACAGCACCAGCGCGATACCGCCTCCTGCTATTCCCATCGGCGGGATCGGGCCAAACCCGAAGATCAGCAGCGGCGAGACCGGTACAAGCAGCATTGCGCCGACGCAGATCACCAGCGCGGGAAACAGCATGTTGCCGGTGCCGCGGATCACGCTCGCGAGCCCGTTCATCACCCAGAGCAGGATATTTCCGCCAAACACGATGTTGGAATAAGTGAGCGCGGCTTCGAGCGAGCCGCCCTCGCCGCCCATCGCGGCGTAAAGTGGCCGCCCAAAGATCAGCACCGCGGTCGCAAAGCAGGCGCCAAGCAGCACATTGATGACGATGGCGTGCAGCACCAGCGCATCGGCCTCCTCGCGCCGTCCGCCGCCGAGCGCACGCGCGATCGCCGACGAGATGCCGCCGCCGAGCGCGCCGGCCGAGATCATCTGCATCAGCATCACGCCGGGAAACACCAATGCTACGCCGGCGAGCGCATCGGTGCCGAGCTTGCCGACCCAGAAGGTCTCGATCATGCCGGTCGCAGCCTGCGCGAACATGATGATGACATTCGGCCAGGCCATGCGCAGCAGCGTCGACAGGATCGGTCCTTGCAGCAGCATCCGCGTGCGCGGATTCATCGCGGGGGGCTGCGCGACGTCGACCGGCGTCATCGCAACAGGAGCTGGCGCCTGAATGTTCATGCGGCGCCCTCTTCTGTCCTGCGCCGCGCGTAGCGCTTCTTGATGCGCGCATTCGCGGCCGGCCCCGGCACCATGGCGTAGTCGGGCGCCGCGATCGGCTTGCCGGTCTGTCGGTCGAACACGCCGATGTCGGCCGGTTTTCCGGTTTGGGTATTGATGACTTCGACCATCGTCCCCTCAGGCGCGAAATGCTTGTTGCCGAAGGCCATCAGGCTGAGCAGCACCGGGCGAAAATCGCGCCCGCGCTGCGTCGGCACGTATTCAAAGCGCGGCGGATGCGCGCTGTACTGCCGCTTTTCCAGCATCCCCGACTCGAGGAGCGATGCGAGCCGGACGGTCAGAATATTCGGCGCGATGTCGAGGCTCTCGCGAAAGTCCTCGAAGCGCGAGAAGCCATGCAGCGCATCACGCAGGATGAGCATGCTCCACCACTCGCCGACGCGTTCGAGGCTGCGGGCGATCGGGCAATGCATCTTCTGGAAGCTTTTGCGGCGCATGCCACCTGCCTAGCCGAGTCACTTGCATTATGCAAGTGACTCGGCTAGGGCTTTCCCATGCGAATTCGCCGTGCCAGCGGGGCATCGTTCGGCAGGCTGCGACATGCGTGCGCTGGGGTTGGGCCGGCCTGACGTCGCGGTAATGATCACGCCACAATCTCAGATTTATGTGGAGCCAACCATAAGCGGCCCCATCGAATGGCGGCTGCCAATACGCGGTCGGGCCGTTCAGCGCGAAACGGAGGAGCACGATGGCCAAGCCGGCAAAGAAAAAGACATCGAAGGCCGCCACGAGGAAGCCGGCCGCGAAAGCGCCAGAACCCCATCACGAGGACCATATCGACGGCTGCCTCTGCGATGTCGAAGTGCCCGAGCACCTTTACACGCGCGACGAGGATTTGCCGGTCACGAAGGGCGGCGTCGCGCGCCGCTGATTCCATCGCAAGCCTTCCGCTTGGCGTCATGGCGCAGCGGACTACACGTGATCTTTGTCTAGCATGATCCTGTTTGGGGAGGATGGCATGGCGAATTTCTCACTGACGTGGCTGGCGCAGGTGCTGCTCGATGCCGGCTTGAAGGTGTCCGAGACTGACGGCTGGAAGAGCCGCGGGCGCGGCGAGATGGGCAAGGTGAAAGGCGTGATGTGCCATCACACCGCCACGGCGAAGAGCGCGCCCGGCAACATGCCGACGCTGGGGACGCTGATCAAAGGCCGAGACGATCTCCCCGGCCCGCTCGCGCAGGTCGGTCTCGGGCGCGACGGCACGTTCTTCATCATCGCGGCCGGCCGCTGCAATCACGCTGGCGCTGGCTCCTGGCAGGGCATCGCGACCGGCAACAGCAGCTTTATCGGGATCGAGGCGGAAAACAGCGGCCTGCCGGACAACCCCTGGCCCGACGTGCAAATCGACGCCTATGAGCATGGCGTCGCGGCGATCCTGAAGAAGATCAAAGCCGACGCGATCATGTGCTGCGGCCACAAGGAATATGCGCTGCCCCACGGCCGCAAGAGTGATCCGAGCTTCCAGATGAAGCCGTTCCGCATGAGCGTCGCGGCAATCATGGCTGGCGTCGCGCCGGCCCTCGCGATGATACCGGCCAGCGACGGCACGGGACGCAAGACGTTGCGGCGCGGCGTTACCGGCGCCGATGTGAGGGCATTGCAGACCAAGCTCGGGAGCGATGCGAGCGGCACGTTCGATGCGGCAACCGAAGCCGCGGTGCGCCAGTTCCAGTCCGACAATGGACTGGTCGCCGACGGGATCGTCGGGCCGCGGACGTTTGCAACCCTCGACGGCTAGCTAGAGCGGCTGCACGGGCTCGGCGCGTTCGGTTGGTTTTGCGGCATTCCCGCGCTCGGCCTCCGTCTCGGCCACGATGTAGCTCGGGCGCTTGCGGGTCTCGCGCAGGATGCGGCCGACATATTCGCCGATGATGCCGAGCACGAGCAGCTGGGCTGCGCCGAGGATGGCGATGATGGCGATCAGCGAGGACCAGCCGGCCACCGTATGCTGCACGAACAGAAAGCTGACCATCGCATAAACGATGAACAGCAGGCTGAGTAGCGCGAAGCCGAGCGCGAGCCAGATCGCAAAGCGCAGCGGCCGCACGCTGTGCGCCGCGATGCCGGTGAGCGCGAGCTCGACCATGCGGCGCAGCGAGAAGCTGCTTGTCCCGTGCTGGCGCGTACCGCGCCGGTACGGGATCGTCACCAGCGGGAAGCCGAGCCAGCGCACCAGGCCACGCAGGAAGATGTCCTGATCCTCGAGGGCGTTGACGACATCGACCACCGCGCGGTCGAGCAGCATGAAGTCCGCGCTGCCCGGCTCGATCCTGACATCGCCGATCGCATCGAGCATGCGATAATACAGTTGCGACGTGAGCCGCTTGCCGGCCGACACGGTGGCATCATCGTCGCGGCGCGTCGCGGCGATCTTGGCGCCGCCGCGCCATGCGTCGATCAGTTGCGGAATCAGCTCGGGCGGATGCTCGAAATCCGCGTCCATCACGATCACGGCGCGGCCCGCGGCGTGGCGCAGCCCCGCGCGCAGTGCCGCCTGATGGCCAAAATTCCGGGTAAACGACAGGTAGCGCACCACCGGGTCGCGCGCCGCCGCGCGCAGCGCGGTCAGCGTGCCGTCGGACGAGCCGTCGTCGACGAAGATGATCTCGTAAGGCCCGATCAGCGCCATGACCTGCGCGATCGCCGCCGCCATCGGGGCGATATTGCCGGCCTCGTTATGCGCCGGCAGCACGATCGAGATTTCGGGGGCGGCCCTGCCCATACGTGACTTTCAACGGTGGTTACGGGTTGACGGACGGCGCGCGCCCGTTCACTCCTTCTTGTGGCGACGCAATGTAGAGCATTTTCCGCGCGCAATGTGCACGAGTTCGCCCAATAACCCGCGATACGGTGAACGGAGCGGCCCGGCATGACCGACGCCGCCGTTGCACGCATCTCGCGGCTCGATGCGCTGGTGGACTACGCACGGCGCGAGCCCGGTCGCTGCCTTGCCGTCGTGCTGGCGCTGCATGTCACGGTCTGGACCCTGCTGCCTGCCCTGCTGTCGCACAATCTCCAACTCGACCTGATCGAGGATCTGGCGCTGGGGCGCGAATGGCAGCTCGGGTATTGGAAGCATCCGCCGCTGCCCTGGTGGCTCGCCGACCTTGCCTACCGCGCAATCGGTGACGTGCGCGTGGTCTATCTGCTCGGGCCACTCTCCGCCGCAGCCTGCATGTTCGCGGCGTGGCTGCTGGGGCGCGATATACTCGGCGGCTTCCAGGCGCTGATCGCCGTGCTGGCGCTCGAAGGGCTGCACTTCTTCAATTTCTCGGTGCCGAAATTCGCGCACGATCAGATGCAGCTTCCGTTCTGGGCGCTGACCGGCCTGCTGCTCTATCGGGCGATCACGCGCGAGCGTCTGTTCGACTGGTTCGCGGCCGGCATCGCGCTCGCATTCTGCTTCTGGTCGAAATACGCCGCCTTCGCGCTCGCGGGCAGCATCGGGCTGTTCATGCTGTTCGACCCGAAGGCGCGCAGCACGCTGCGCACGCCCGGGCCGTGGCTGATGGCGCTCGCGTTCCTTGTCATGATCGCCCCCAACCTCGTCTGGCTGATCGACTCCGGCTATCTGCCGTTTCGCTACGCCGACGAGCGCGCGAAAGTCGCGACGCACTGGTATCACTTCTTCACGTTCCCGCTGCAATGGACCGGTGGCCAGCTCTTCTTCCTTGCACCGACCATTGCGCTGACGGGGCTTGCGCTGTTCGGCGCACGCAGGAGGCCCGCGGAAGACGACAAGATCGGTTTTGCGCGGCGCTATGTCACGATGCTCGCGCTTGGGCCATTCGCCGTGACCACCGCTGTCGCGCTGCTGGCCGGCCGCCTTCCCGTTGCGATGTGGGGCTATCCGCTGTGGTCGTTCGCGCCGCTCGCCGCGCTGCTCTGGTTCGGCACGGCGAGCGAGCCGCTGCCGCTGCGGCGCTTCGCAACCGGCTTCCTGATCGTGTTCGCGGCATTCCCGCTCGCCTACGCGATCGTCGAAGGACTCGAGCCCGTCATCCGCGACCGCCCGAAAGCGACGCAGTTTCCGGGCCGCGCGCTGGCCGAGCAGGTCACCCGGCGCTGGCGCGATAAATTCGCAACCGCGCTCCCTTACGTGGGTGGCGGCGAGTTCGCCACCAACAACATCGCGGTCTATTCGCCCGACCGCCCGCACGTCATCGTGCATGCCGATCTCGGCATCAGCCCGTGGATCGACTTTGCCGACCTGCGGCGGCGCGGCGCCGTGCTGGTGTGGGAAGACGGCCAGATCGACGCCGCGCAACTCGCGCGGTTGCGCTCGGACTATCCCGGGCTGGAAGTGCGCGAGCCGATCACGCTGCCGCGCCAGGTGTTCGTCGAGAGCGCTCATGTGCGCGCTGTGCGCGTGCACGTCGCATTCGTGCCGCCGCGGCCGTGAGGAAGTCCCTGATCTTCCTTGGCGCGTGGCTGCTCGGCGCGGGCACGTGCCTCGCCGAAACACCGGCCTGCGCGCCGGCAAAATTCAAAATCGTGCTCGACGTCGGCCACACAGTGACAGCGCCTGGCGCCATGAGCGCCCGCGGCGCGACCGAATATTCATTCAATCTCCGCCTCGCGCGGCGGATCGAACAGGAATTGCGCGACGGCGGTTTCGTCCGGACCACCGTGCTCATCACCGAGGGCGATCGCCGGGTACAGCTGTTTCGAAGATCGAAACGCGCGAACGCGATCGCGCCCGATCTGCTGCTCTCGATCCACCACGATTCGGTTCCGCAATCCTATCTGGAGACCTGGATGCACGAGGGCGTGCAGCGTTTCTACAGCGACCGGTTCAGCGGCTACTCGCTTTTCATTTCGCGCGACATGCCGAAAGCCAAGGCGAGCCGCGCTTTCGCCAAGCTTCTCTCGACCGAGCTCGTCGACCGCGACCTGCATTTCACGCTGCACTACGCCGACACGATCCGCAGCGAAAGCCGTGTGCTGCTTGATCGCAGCCTGGGCGTTTACGCCTTCGACGAGCTGGTGATCCTGTACAAGAGCCGGGTGCCCGCGGTTCTGTTCGAAGCCGGCCTCATCGTGAACCGTGACGATGAGCTGTTGCTGGCCTCTTCGGAACGGCAGGCTACGATTGCGGCGGCGGTCCACGCCGCCGTCGCCAAATATTGCGAGCGCGTTGCGCCGAAGCGCTGACGGCATTGCGATCGGTCAAAACAAAAACGACATTGCGCGGATAAAAGGCCACGATCTTGCCCTCGCCGAACGAATGGACCGGCGCGTGCAGCTCGTCGACGGCGCGACCGTGACGGACGAGATGGCCCGCAACGCTCCAGTGCTGCCTTCCTCTTGAAAGCAGGCCCGCGTTACTCCGCCGCGACCGCCTCGCCCTCGATCTCCACCTTCAGGTCCGCCCCGGCGAGTCCCGCGACCACCAGGAACGTCGACGAGGGCGCAAGATCGCCGAGCTTGCGTGCACGGATTTCGCGCGAGAGCTTCAAGGCTTCGGGCGAACCGTCAGTGGTGAAGAACGTGATCTTCACGAGGTCCGCCGGTCCCATGCCTTCGGATGCCAGCACGGCCAGAAGATTGTCCCACGCCTGCTCGATTTGCGCGCCGAGATCACCCGCGATCTTGCCATCCGGCTTCACGCCGACTTGGCCCGACATCACGAGCCGCTTCAATCCGTTGCCGAGCGGATGGACGGATGCGTGGCTATAGCGCCCGACGGGCGGATGAACGCTGGGCGGATTGTGACGGCGGATGGACATGACATTCTCCGGGATCTCAGCTGGCGGGATGGCACCAGCGTAGCCTATTCCGCCGATGTGTCACGATTGTTTGGCCAACTCATCATGCGGATGCTCGCCCGGACTTACTCGGCTGTGACCGGGCTGATCACCGCCCGTACCCGCGCAATCGAGCTGGCCGGAAAGACGGCCTCTCCGGCGTGCTCCCGGATGAGTTCTTCGTTTGGCGCGCGATAGATGCAGTAGATCTTGTCATCAGTGACGTAGCTATGAACCCATTGAATGGCGGGCCCAAGCTCACGCAGCACCGAGCGCGAGCTCTGCACGGCTTTCATCAATTCATCGCCGCGGCGGGAACCGACCCGAGGCATGTTTCGTTCGACGACAAACTCAGGCACGCGCAATCTCCGCAAGGTTCAGAGGAATGCCGGGCCCGGTTCCGGCTTTACAGTCCATTAGTCCGGTACGCGGCGGGGCCGGTTTGCTCTGTGCCGGTCAGGCGGCGCAATAGCACGGCGCTTCCGCCCTATCATCCCCGCAATGGAGGATGACGTTACGCAATCTGCGCTGCTTAATCCGCGTGCTCCTTGCGTACACCGTAGGGGCTGGCATGGCGAAATGCCGTTCAACAGCATGCCTCTATGCAGCAATATGCTGAACTCAAGCCGCCGCGAAGCGTCATGTGGCCATCCGGACACGTCTTTGCTTATTTCGGCAACGGCGTGCCGATTCATGGAGTTTGCGAATTGAAAACCGATCAGAACCCAAGCGACGCGACACCGCATGACGATCGAAATATGACACTCAACCGTCGATTTGGAACGGACAGTCCTCATCTCGACCTCGCATCGGGTGCGCCATCTTTTCATCGTCAACTGGCGACGCGCGGCTCGGTACGATCGTTTACGCCTGAGCCGGTGCCGTTTGATATGCTCCGCCGGCTATGCGCGCTTGCCTTGTGCGCGCCGACGAAAAGCGATCTTCAGCAGCGCGACATCGTGATCGTGGACGATGTGCAGTTGCGGCAGCACATCGCGTCTCTTCTGACGAACGGGCCGCTCGGACAGGCCTGGCTCAACGACGCGCCGACTCTCCTGGTTTTCTGCGGCAACAATCGCCGCCAGCGCCTGTGGCATTCTTGGCGCGGCAAGTCATTTGCGAACGATCATCTGGATGCGTTTTTCAATACTGCCGTCGATGCCGCAATCGCGCTCAGCGCGTTCGTGCTCGCCGCGGAAGCCGAGGGACTGGTGACGTGTCCGGTCAGCGCGGTGCGAAATCATGCAGCTGCCATTTCGGCGCTGCTCAAGCTCCCGCAGCATGTGTTTCCTGTCGCGGGACTTGCGGTCGGATGGCCTGCCGTGGAGGCGAAGCAAAGTCTGCGCCTGCCGCTCGATGTCACGGTTCATCGCAATACCTATCGAGAAGACGACCTGCGCGGCGCGATCGAGGATTATGACAGCCGCCGCGAAGCCGCACAGCCTTATGGGCAGCAGCGCTATGTGGATGTTTTCGGAATGTCGCCCGCCTATGGCTGGTCCGAGGACAAAGCCAGACAATATGCGGTGCCGGAGCGGGCTGATTTCGGCGCCTATGTGCGCGCGCGGTTTCCGGCTCGATTGATCGCGGATCCGGCCCATCAAAACATGCCGGTTGCTCTAATTATTCAGCCGCAGACCCTGCAGCCGGATGATGCCATCGGGATGCGGCACGATGCCCGAGAGCTTCGCGCTCGCGCCCCAGAACCACTTGAGATGATAGAGAAAGAGATACGGCCGTGCCGGCAGGTAGATCGCCGCGGCCTCGGCGTAGAGCCGCGTGCGCTCGGCCGCATCGGTCGACTGGCGGGCGCGGCGCAGGACATCGTCGAGCTTTGCGTCGCAATACTTGCCCCAATTGATGAAGCCGTCGCACGCAACCCACACCGCCACATTGGCGTCCGGGTCGGCGCGGCCGCTCCAGATCAGCAGCGCCATCTCGTAAGTGCCGGCGGTGATGCGGCTGAGCAAGGTCGCGGCTTCCGTCACGGTGATCTTGACGTCGAAGCCTGCCTCGCCCGCCATTGCCTGGATGATCTGCGCGACGCGCGAGTCGAGCGGATCGGAGCCGATCGTCAAATTGACGGGAATCCGCCCGCCCCCGCTTTCGGCCACGAGCGTTTTTGCACGCGCAAGGTCGCGCGCCGGCACCGGGAATGCCGCCGCATAGAACGCGGTGCCGGGCGCCTCCGGCTGGTTCGTCGGCGTGAAGGCGCCGTCGAACGCGACCTGGTTGAGGATCGCCCGGTCGATCGAAAGCTCGAATGCCTCGCGCAGCTTTGCGTTGCTGCCGAGCGGCGTCCTGGCGGCCTCGCCCTTGTTGGTGTTGATCGACAGCACGCGGTAGCCAACCGAAATGCTGTCGTAGAGCTTGAGACGCGGATCGCCGCGTACGGTGCCAAGATC
This sequence comes from Hyphomicrobiales bacterium, assembly GCA_039649225.1. GTDB lineage: Bacteria > Pseudomonadota > Alphaproteobacteria > Rhizobiales > Xanthobacteraceae > PALSA-894. Next base: position 13,033 of record JBBWZU010000786.1, read on the forward strand.
GCTCGGCGCGATGCGTTCTGAAAGCTGGAACGCGCCGGCGCGCAGATTTGTCAGCCGCACCGTATCGTCGGGTACCGGCAGATAGACCACGCGATCGATCTCAACCGCCGTCTTGTTCCAGTAGCGGTCGAACTTCTCGAACACGAGCCGATCCTGCGCGACCCATTCGGCCAAACGATACGGCCCGGCGCAAACCGGCCGTGTTGCGAGCTTGTCGCCAAGCTCGCGCGCCGCCTTGGGCGAGACCATCATGCCGGCGCGATCGGCAAGCTGCGCCAGCAGCGGCGCATAGGGCTCGGAGAGGTCAAACCGCACCGTGAGGGGATCGATCACCGTGACCGACTTGACCGGAGCCAGCTCCGACTTGCGGCGCGAATAGGACGCGGTCTTGTCGCGTTCGATATTGAACCGCACCGCCTCGGCATCGAGCGGTTCGCCGTCGTGGAAGATCACGCCGGCGCGCAGCGTCATCGTGAGCGACAAGCCGTCCGGCGCCCACGACCATGCGGTGGCGAGCTGCGGCACATAGGCAAGCTTGGCGTCGAGCTCGATCAGCTTGTCGCACACCGCCGCCATGACGACGCGGTCGACGAAGGCCGCGCTCTGCGCCGGATCGAGCGTCGATGGATCGGCCTGCAGCCCGATGCGCAGCACGTCCGCGCCGGCTGGCATCGACCATGCAAGAACAGCAGCGACGGCAACGGACGCACGGAAGCGCATTGCAAACTCCGCGATGAGCGAAGGGATGAGTATTCCGCCACCGCGGCTGGAGTGCAATCGTGCTGGATGATCTGTTCTTAAGGAGACCTCCTGGCGACGCTAGGCTGCCTGCGCCAACGTCACCTCGGCCAACATCACCTTCAGCGCCGTTTCGCCTTCGAGCCACTCCTCCATCTCGGCCATGGCCGCGTAGGCCGCCGAAAACCGCTCGAACAGTGCCTGCTGGTCCTTGTCGTCTGACGTCGCGATGGCAGCGATGTGGGCTTCATGCGCCCGGCCGCGTAGCTCCACAGAGGTATTTGACATCGCGATCTCCTCGCGTTGATCAAATCGTGCACCTCACCTGTGGCGCGGTCAAGACATGAGTGGCGAAAACGCCGTTAACGGCATGATGCCATGCAGCAAAATGCTGTACCGAGTCATTGACGATGCGTCGTGTGAGTCATCCGGATACTGCCTGTAGGCTTCATAGAGCGGGTTGGTGAAGTGTAGTTTGCCGTACGAGCTAAAGCGCCTTTGGCAATCCCGCCTGCCGCAGGATTGCGTTTTGCCGTATGCCGACTAAGAATACCGACGGGGTCGGCTTCTCGTAATGCGGTGATCTGCAAATAGACAGACGCCGGATCGATCTCAGGATGATTGTCCGGCAGCAGATCGAGAGTCATCGCCGACAACTCCGCCAAAAGCTCATCGAGCGTCGGCGCATCGGCGGCGGCTGGAATATCGTCGCTGTGACCGCTCCACACCGAGGCTTCATCATTCCATCTGGCGGAGATTGTGAAGATTGTTGGTTTCGACATTCGTAGCACCGCCTCGCGCCCGCGCGGGCGGCTCCACCGCTTCTTAGCACATGGAGCAGTGAGGATGTAGTCCGCCAGGACCGTCACGCAAACCGCTCGCGCGCCCGTTCTTTTGCCTTCTCGGCCTCGATCTCTCGGTCCCGCGCCGGCGCGTGTGTATGCAGCGAGGTCAGCAGTTTGCGCGCGGCTCGCGAAACTTCGTCTACCGCAAGCTCGAATGCCGCGGCGTTCGCCTGCGAGGGCTTGTTGAAGCCGGAGAGCTTGCGCACGAATTGCAGCGCGGAGGCGTTGATCTCATCCTCCGTCGCCGGCGGCTCGAAATTGAACAATGTCTTGATGTTGCGGCACATCGTTGAGTTCCTTGTCTATCGGCCGACCCACGGCTCCGGCGCCGCGTTGCATACCCTTGCGAAATGATGGGCAACGTACAGCGTCACCGCAAGCGCGCCCGCGGCAGCAAGATACAAGAGCGGAAGCGGCGTCAGAAACTCGCTATCCGGACGCATCTAGACTTCAGTCCTAATTTATGCCAATATACCTCACCCTCGACTGGCCAGGCGATTGCCGTCGCGCGGCGGAACGAAACGTTCCCTCACCCGCCTGCGCTCGGTCGATCTCATCCGACTGAGGTAACGCAGAGTGTCCACCACCCCCGCGGCGTCATGACGGCGTCGCCGTGCTGCCTCACCTCAGTCCGCAGCGTGTGAATTTTACCGGCAGTGCTTGCACGGATTGGTGCGCTTATGGAGAGTATGCGATGACAGCTGCGAATCAGCGCGGATACGGGCGAGCCGCAGGGGCTGCGGCCACACCAAGCCCGCTACGGGGTCGGATATGGGGCGCCTGAGCGCCATCTTCATCGCGGTCTGCATGGTGCTGGTCGCCGCCTCGGTCGGCGCCGTGGCATTCCTGTCATTCGGTTTCACCGGCATGGAAGCCTCGGTCGTCACGATCGCGGTGCTGACCGCGCTGGTGATGGTCAATTCGCTCACCGCGCGCCAGCGCGACCGCTATGACGTCGGCAGCCAGATCGCCGACCTGTCGCGCGGCACCGCCGATATCGGCCGCCAGGTGTCCGAGCTCGACCGCCGGATGGTGGCGCTCGAGCAGGACGTCGTGATGGCGATCAAGAAGAATCAGGCCGCCACCGAGCCGCTCGCCGCCGAGATCAGCGAGCTCGGCGAGCTTCTCAAGGAGCTTGCCGACGCGGTCGCGGCGCACGAGCAGATCCTGGAGAATGCGATCGTCGAGGAGCCGGCTGCACGCACCGCGCCGGAACCCGCCTACGCGCCGCAGCCGGCCGCGGTCGAACGCGCCGACATGGCCGAGCTCGGCGAACCGGAGCGAGCCGATGGGCCCGCGACGAGCGGCCATTTCAAGGGGCTGGAGCAGAGCCAGATCATCGTGCGTATCGCGCGTGCCGTCGAGGCGAACCGGCTGGATCTGTTTCTCCAGCCGATCGTCACGCTGCCGCAGCGCAAGGTACGCTACTACGAGGCACTGACCCGGCTGCGGGATGACAACGGCACCCTGCTCGCGCCGGAAGATTTCCTCAGCTATGCGGAAAACGGCGGGTTGATGCCGGCGATCGACAATCTGATGGTATTCCGTTGTGTTCAGGTGGTGCGGCGGCTCTCGAACAAGAACCGCGAGGTCGGGCTGTTCTGCAATATCTCGGGTTCGACGCTGGCCAACGGCACCATGTTCCAGCAGATCGCCGATTTCCTCGAAGCCAACCGGACACTCGCGCCGTTTCTGGTGTTTCAGTTCTCGCAATTCGCCGTGCGTGCGCTCGGGCCGATCGAGCAGGAGTGCATCGCGACGCTCGCCGATCTCGGCTTCCGTTTCTCGATGGATCATGTGAGCGACCTGCGCATCGAACCGAAGGAACTCGCCGAGCGCGGCTTCAGGTTCGTCAAGGCGCCGGCGACTTTGCTGCTCAGCCGCACGGCGGCGCCGAACGCCGACATCCATCCGGCCGATTTCTCCGACCTGCTGGGGCGCTACGGCATCGACTTGATCGCCGAGAAGATCGAGCGCGAAGGCACGGTGGTCGATCTGCTCGATTACGACGTGCGCTTCGGACAGGGTGAGCTGTTCTCGCCGCCGCGTCCGGTGCGTTCGGAAGTGCTGCAAGGCATCGCCGACAAGGGCGAGCGTCCGCCGGCGCCGCGCGCCGAACGGGTGGCGCCCTCGCAACGGCCGGGACCTGCGGGCGACCGCGCGCCCGAGGTCAGGATCGAGCCGCGGCCGTCCGATGCAGGCCCCGGGCGGGCGGGCGCGATCGCGCAACTTGCGCGCGGGGTCGTGCGCCGCGCGTAGTTCCGATCAAAGGCCGTCAGGGCGTGACTAGATTAGGCGCGCCGGATCGTCTATTCGGACGCCCCGCCCTTCAAGGTTCTCCATGTTCATCACCGATCACTTCGCAACGCTTGCCCCCGGCTATGATGCCGTCCTCTCCGACGTCTGGGGCGTGATCCACAATGGCGTTGCGGCCTTTCCGGCCGCAAGCGAGGCGCTGACCAATTTTCGGGCCAAGGGCGGCGCCGTGGTGCTGATCTCGAACGCGCCACGGCCGGGCAATCAGGTCATCCGCATGCTGGACCGCATGGGAGTGCCGCATGCCGCCTATGACGGCATCGTCACCTCGGGCGACGTCACCCGCGACATGGTCGCGCAGCGCGCCGGCGAGCCGTTCTTCCTGATCGGCCCGGAGCGCGACCATTCGATCTTCGAAGGGCTCGATGCGCCGTTCAGCACGATCGCGGCGGCCAAGTACGTCATCTGTACCGGGTTGTTCGACGACGAGGTCGAGACGCCGGAGGACTATCGGGAGATGCTGGCGCAGCTGCGCGCGCGCAAGCTGTTCATGGTGTGCGCCAATCCGGACATCGTGGTGGAACGTGGCCACAGACTGATCTACTGCGCGGGCGCATTGGCCGATGCCTATGCGGCGCTCGGCGGCGAGGTCTATTACGCCGGCAAGCCGCATCGCCCGCTCTACGATCTCGCGCTTGGTGAGGCCGCCAAGGCGCGTGGCGCCGCGCCTGCGCTGAACCGGGTGCTGGCGATCGGGGATTCGGTGCGCACGGATCTAAAGGGTGCGCATGATCTCGGCGTCGATTGCCTGTTCGTGACCGCCGGCATCCATGCGGAGGAGCTGGGCCACCGCGACGCGCCCGAGGCCGCCGCGCTGCAAACGATGTTCAGCGCAGCCGGTCACGCCCCCAAGGCGGTGACGCGGCGATTGGTTTGGTGAGAGAAACTAGCGCGGCGCGACGGTGGTGAACATCTCGTCGACGAACGCCTGGTCGATGCCCGCGCCGGCAAGCTGCGGGCCGTTGAGCAGGTTCTTTTCCTTGCGCTCGGCGCGTGCACGCTCTTCGTCGGTCATGAAGCCGGTGAAATCGCTTGCCTTCATGACCTCGGCGAAGCGCGCAACCCGCTGCTCGATGTGCTGCAGCGTCTCGACCACCTTGGCGATGCGCTGGCCGGTGATGTCCTGGAACGAGCAAGCCTCGAAGATGACCATCATCTTCTCGTCGACCAGCGCCTTGTAGGCCGCCTGATCGCCGGCGTCCGCGCCCATCACGGCTTCGGCGCAGGTCATGATGGTGTCGGTCGCCGCCTCGGTCGCCGCCACGATCGCACCGAGTTCCTGGCCGGCGGACGGGATGCGGGATTCCTTGAGATCGTTGACCTGCAGCGCGCCGATTTCGGTGCGCATGGATTCGATGTAACCGGCGATCTCGCGCAGCTCGCGATAGACCTTGGCGTCCATCGCCTTGAAGAAGCCCTGCATCGATTGCGCGGCAACTTCGGCGAGCGAAATGATGTCGTGGAACGTGATGTTCTCACGCTTCTCTTTCAAGAAGCCGATGAGACGTTCGAAATGGTTTGCGTCCGCCTGGATCATGGCGCTACTCCTGCCGAATTCCCGCAAGACGCGGGCCGCCCCCACCCAAAGCCGTCCGCCCGCTTTTTGCTTGCGCGCGAGCGCTGTTGCGCCGGACGGATGCCCGTTGCGGCGCAGCAAGCGTCATTCGGCGAATACCGCCTCGATCTTGGTCTTGAGCGTCTGCGCGTTGAACGGCTTGACGATGTAGTTGTTCACGCCAGCCTTCTTCGCAGCGATCACGTTCTCGGTCTTGGATTCGGCGGTCACCATGATGAACGGGGTCTTGGTGAGACCCGGGTCGGCGCGCACTTCCTTGAGCAGCTCGTAACCGGTCATCGGCTCCATGTTCCAATCGGAAATCACGAGCCCGTATTTCTTGTCGCGCATCTTGGCGAGCGCGGCCGAACCGTCAGATGCATCATCGACGTCTTCGAAGCCGAGCTGCTTCAAGAGATTGCGGATGATGCGGATCATCGTGTTGTAGTCGTCGACCACGAGGACCGGCATCGTCATATCGATAGCCATAGCTCCTGCTCCCGTACGCTTTTGCGGGCGCAGGTTCGCGCCCCGCCCCTCTGCCAACAGTTCAAATGGAGGGCGTCCACCCGGCTCTCCAATCTTCGCGACACTAGCAACGGCGATTGAACATCCGGTTAATTGGAACGAATTGGCCAAAATTGAACGGGCTGCGGTAGATCATCAGACGCCGATCCGGATCGGAATCAGGGTGTTTTGCTGCAAAGACAAGCCATGTTGCGGCTGGCATCCGGGTTAATACTTGGTCAAGGTGCGACCAGTCTCGCATCCGGCAAACCGATATCAGCCATGGTCCCTCCGCGCCCCAAACCCGTCGATCCGCGCATGCTCAAGCTTCTCGACTTCGAGGATCTTCACGTCGGCATGCGGGAAAGCCTGATGAAGACCGTCATGGATAGCGACGTGGTCGGCTTCGCGCGGCTCTCGGGCGACGATAACCCGCTGCATTTATGCGATATCTATGCCGCCGACACCCGCTTCGGTCAGCGCATCGCCCATGGACTCTACACCGCGAGCCTTATTTCCGCGGTGCTCGGCACAAGACTGCCGGGGCCAGGTGCGGTCTACCGTTCGCAAACCCTTAACTTCCACGGGCCGGTCAAGATCGGCGACGTGGTCGAGGTCACCGTGGAGGTGATCGCGTTGGTCGCCAAGGGCCGGGTCGTTCGGCTGCAATGCGAAGCCCGCGTCGACGGCAAGATGGTGCTGGAAGGCGAAGCCACAGTGTCGGTGCCGGGCCGGCGCACCGCCAAGTCCTGACAAATCCTGACATAAGTAGTCATGCGGATACCGGCCGGGGCCGGATATCTATGCGCTGTCATCGCGCGCGGTTATAACTGCCCCGCGATTCCCGTATAGCGTGTGTTGCCGATCAACCCGAGTGTCGCCGAGACCCGAATGGCAGGTCGCGAGATAGCGTCGTTGATCCCTCTCAATCGAAGTTCGAACCGGCTACGCGCGTCGGTCCGCCTCTTGTTTGTCTGCGTCTTCTTCATTTTGACCTCCGTGCTCGCTGCCAGCCTTGTATTTCACCGCAACGCGGCGCTGGAGGAGGGTCAACACCGCGCCGAAGACCTCGCATTCATCCTTAGCGACCATTTCACGCGCACAACCAGTGCAATCGATACAACGCTCAGCCAAATCGCGCTGCTCCGCCGGACGCTCGGGCCATCGACGGATTGGGGACCTGTCTTGGACTCGGCGCGCTCCGGCGTGTCCGGAGTCGCCATTCTCGCCGCGCTCGACGCGAAGGGCACCATTATCGCGTCGACCATCCCGCAAATTCTCGGCCAGACGCGCGCCGAGACCTACCTGTATCGCCGCCTGTCGGGCGAACCGGATGCGGGTCTGGTCGCCGATCCTCCGCTGCGTGGACGGCTCAGCGGACAGTGGGTGATCCCCTTTGGCCGAAGGCTGACGGATTCCGATGGCACATTCGCCGGTGCGATCGTCGCAACGCTCGAGCCGGCGCGCCTGCGCGGCTTTTATCGGACAATTGATGTCGGACGTGAGGGTTTCATCTCGGTCCTGCACCCGAACAGATCCGTCCTGTTTCGCGAGCCGTCTCGCACCGGGGACACGACAGGTGAGCTCACGAGCGAGAATCCGCTGCTTGCGGCGCAGAGGCGCTTCCCCGACTCAGGCTTTGTGCGGTCCTCGCTCGAGCAAGGAGGCCAGACCTATCTCAGTGCCTACCGACGGACCATGAATCCGGAACTCATCATCGCGGTTTCGCTCGCCGAGAGCGAGGTTCTCGCCGCATGGCAGTCCGACGCGACAATCGCCGCAGCCGTCCTGGGGGGTTTCGGCATTCTGCTGATCGTTGCATGGCGCTTGATCACGAGGGAATTCCGCGCCCGCGCAGAGGTCGAGCGGCAGATCGTTGCGCAAGCCGAGGAACTTGCCGCCGCCATGGACCGGCGCGAGCAATCCGACGCCGCCTTGCGCGCCAGCCAGGCGCAGTTCCAGTCGATCATGGAGCACGCACCCATGATGGTCAGCCTGCGCGATCTGAACGGCCGGTTCACTTTCATCAACCAGGCCTACGAGGCGTTTGCCGGTCAAAGCAAAGAAAGCATCCTCGGCCAAACCGTCGCCGAACTGCGCTCCCAGGAGTACAGCAACAGCATCGCCGTCCAGGACCGGACCGTGATCGAGGGCCGACGAGCCGTGCAATGGGAGATGACCGTCCCCAAGCCGCATGGTGACCGGGTCGTGCTGGTGGTCAAATTTCCGATCTACGACGCGGCCGGCCAGGTCGTGTCCGTCGGCTCCATTCTCGCCGACATCACCGAACAGAAGCGCGCCGAGACGCACCTCGCGCAGGCGCAGCGCATCGAGGCCGTCGGTCAGCTCACCGGCGGCATTGCGCACGACTTCAACAATCTTTTGACCTCGATCCTGCTCAACGCGGATGTGCTGGCCACGGTGATCGAGGACGACAATATCCGTCCGATGGCCGAAGCGGTGCGCTTGGCCGCCGAGCGTGGCGCGGATCTGACGCGGCGCCTGCTCGCGTTCGGCCGGCGTCAAATGCTCGAACCGAGACCCACCAATGTGAAGGAACTGTTGTCCGGCATGGAGCCGCTGATGTATCGCACGCTCGGCGAGCACATCGAAATCAGCGCGATGCACGCTGCCGATCTGTGGCCGGCGACCGTCGATCCCGGCCAGCTCGAGAATGCGGTGCTCAATCTGGCGGTCAATGCGCGCGACGCCATGCCGGAGGAGGGGCGCATCACGGTCGAGACCTTCAACACCGTGCTCGATGCGCGCGAGGCGGAGACCAATCCGGAGATCAATCCAGGGGACTATGTGGTCGTCGCGGTTCACGACACCGGCCGCGGGATGCCGCCGAATGTCGTCGCGCGCGCCTTCGAGCCGTTCTTCACGACCAAGGACGTCGGCAAGGGTACCGGCCTTGGCCTCAGCATGGTCTACGGCTTCGTCAAGCAATCGGGCGGCCATGTGCGCCTGTCTTCGGAGGTCGGCAAAGGCACGGTTGTGCGGCTCTATCTGCCGCGTTCCGCCGTTGCCGGAGCGACTGTCAACGGCGCGCGCTCCGCGCCTTTGGCGTTGCCGCGCGGCGAGGAGACGATCCTGTTCGTCGAAGACGATCCGATGGTGCGCCAGCACACCGAGCGGCAGATCGTGGCGCTCGGCTATCGCGTCATCACGGCGGAGAATGCCGCGGCCGCGCTCGCGCATGTGGAAGAAGGATGTCAGCCCGACCTTCTGTTCACCGATATCGTGATGCCGGGCGGCGTGAACGGGCGCCAGCTCGCCCAAAAGCTGTGCCTGCGCTGGCCCACGCTGCGCGTGCTCTATACCTCGGGCTATGCGCACGGAACGCTCGACGTCGATGGCGAGCAGGTGCCGTCGAAATATGTGCTCGGCAAACCCTACCGGCGCAGCGATCTCGCCAACAAGCTGCGCGAGGTGCTGGACGAACCGCTGATGGAGATGACTTAAGTCCGGCCATGTCGAGTTGGCTTGACTTGCCGGCCGCGCGAGCTACACGGTCTCCATTCCGTGACGACGCATCAGCCGCAATGACCGAACGCTCAAAGCCGACGAGCCCTTTCGTCGTCACCCATGACGACGCCCCGATAGACGCCCGCCTCACGGGCGCGGTCGCGGCGATCGGCAATTTCGATGGCGTGCATCGCGGTCACCGCGCCGTCATCGAGGCGGCGCTGGCGCGCGCAGCCACGATCGGCACTGCGGCGATCGCGGTGACCTTCGAGCCGCATCCGCGCAATGTGCTGCGCCCGGCCGACCCGGTGTTCCGGCTGACCGGCGAATCCGAAAAGCTGCGGCTGCTCGCCGCAACCGGGCTGAGCGGCGCCCTGGTGCTGACATTCGACGCCGCATTCGCGGCGCAGACGGCCGAGGAATTCGTTACGCGCGTCCTCGTCGGGCGGCTCGGCATCCGCGGCGCGACCATCGGGTTTGATTTTCACTTCGGCCACCAAAGAGGCGGTTCGCCCACCTTCCTGGCCGAACAGGGCCATCGTTACGGCTTCTCGGTCGACACCGCCCCGCCGCTCGAGGATGAGGGGCGGCCGGTATCGTCCTCCTCGATCCGGGCCGCGCTCACCGAGGGCCGCGTGGTCGAAGCGGCGGAACTGCTCGGCTATCCGTGGTTTGCGTCCGGCACGGTGATCAAGGGCGATCAGCGCGGGCGCACGCTCGGCTTCCCGACGGCGAATATCGCGCTCGATCCGCACTGCGGCCTCAAGCACGGCATCTATGCGGTGCGGATCGGCATCGGCGGCGTCATGCGCGACGGCGTGGCGAGCTTCGGCACGCGTCCGACCTTCGACAACGGGGCGCCATTGCTCGAGGTGCATGTCTTTGATTTCACGGGTGACCTCTACGGCACGCCGATTGACGTCGCGTTCATCGGCTGGATCAGGCCGGAGCTCAAATTCGATCACGTCGACGCACTGGTGCGCCGGATGGACGAAGACGCGCGCCTGGCGCGCGGCGCGCTGGCGCGTGCACCGCGTGCATTTCCGGCGCTCGGCAAGATTTTCGACTAAAACTGTTACTTCCGGATCAGCGTGAAGCAGACAAACGCGAGCGCCGCGAAAGCCGCCGCGACGCCGAGCGCATATCCGTCGGAGGCGCGTTCGGCCACGAATGCGACGACCAGCGGCGCGACCGACGTCACGATCAGCGCCGGAGCCGCGATCCGCCCGATGATGCGGCCGTAGCCCACCGGGCCGAACAGCGCGAGCGGGACGGCGCCGCGCGCAATGGTGCAGAGGCCGTTGGCGACCCCGAACAGAATCGCGAACACGACCGCGACCGGCGTTGAGAGGCCGCACAACCACAACAGGCCGAAGGATGCGAGCAGCAGTCCGATCGCGAAGCGCGCAATCAAGAGCGGATGGACATTGCGCGCGAAGATGAATTCGCACAGCCGCGCCGCGACCTGCGAGGGGCCGAACAGCGCGCCGATGAGGACGACGGTGCCGGGTTCGATCCCGGCGCGCTGGAAGATCGCGAGCAGATGCGCCGAGAGGCCGGAGGGAACGAACGCGTAGGACGCAAAGGCCGCGAGCAGAAGGACGAAGATCGTGCCGCTCGCCGCATGCACCGGCGACGCCGGCTTGGCGATTTCGGAGGACCGAGCGTCGGTTTGCGCGCGGTCGCGCGGCAGTGCCAACGCCAGCAGCGGCGCGGCGACGAAGGCGAGCAGCGCCGCGTAAACCAGATACGTGCCCTTCCAGTCGAGCCAGTGCAGCAGCGCGTAGGTCGCGGGCCAGCTCACCGTCGAGGCAAAACCTCCCGCGAGCGTCAACACGGTGATCGGTTGCCGGGCCTTGGCGCCGAAGATGCGGCCGAGCGTGGCGAAAGCCGGATCATAGAGCGAGGCCGCCATCGCGGCGCCGAGCAGCATCCAGGTTGCCAGATAGGCGAGCGGATGGCTCGCGTGGACAAGCCCGACAAGCCCGACAGCACCGGCGAGCGAGCCGAACGGCATGACACGGTGGCCGCCGTAGCGATCGATCATGCTGCCGACGGTCGGCGAGACGATACCTGCGACCAGCAGGCCGGCGGAAAAGCCACCCATCGCGAAGGTGAACGAGAAGCCGCGCTCCTTCATGATCAGCGGCACCATCATGACCGGCGGATAGAAGATCACGCCCCACGACAGGATCTGCGTGATCCCGAGCACGCCGACGGCGCGCCAGGGACCGAAAAAGAAATCGCGGGGTGATGGCATGGGGCCGTGATGACTCGACTTGCAAAGCTAGCACATCGAACCGGTGCCGCCTCCATCGGTGGATCCGGCAATTCCGCTGCTGCCTAAAGAGCCGAGCTCGCGCTGCATCAGCACCGTGTCGAGCCAGCGGCCGAACTTGAGGCCGACGTTCCGCACGGTGCCGACCATGCGAAAGCCGAGGCGCTCATGCAGCGCGATGGAGGCCGCATTGTCGCTGTCGCCGATTACGGCGATCATCTGGCGCCATTCACCTGCCTCGCAGCGCGCAATCAGTTCCGCCAGCAAGGCGCGTCCGAGGCCCGCACGTACGTGGCCAGGCGCGACATAGACCGAATTCTCGGTGCTGAACCGATAGGCCGAGCGTGCCCGATACGGCGTCGCGTAGCTGTAGCCGACGAGGCGGCCGTCGCGCTCGACCACCAGATAAGGCAGCCCGCGCGCGAGAACGTCGGCGCGACGGCGCAGCATTTCGACAAGGGCCGGTGGCTGCTCCTCGAACGAGGCCGTGCCGTGCAGCACATGATGGGCGTAGATCGCCTGCACCTGCGCCATATCATCCTCACGCGAGTCGCGCACAATACGGCTCATGTCGATCCTTTCATGGTTCCGCCGCGGCTCGCATCGCCGCGCACCCCCAACCTAGCGGCGTTTCGTGCTATAAGTGAAGATTAGGACGATTATGCATTGCATAAGGAAACCGTTGAGATGCGCGGTCTCAATCTGGATCAGCTTCGCACTTTCCTGGGCGTGGTCGAGCACAAAAGCTTCTCCGCCGCGGCCCAACGCCTCGGCATCAGCCAACCGGCCGTGAGCTTGCAAGTCCGCCAGCTCGAGCGGCGGTTCGGCGCCAAGCTGATCGAGCGGGTCGGGCGCAAAGCGACGCCCACGGCGGCTGGATTCCAGTTTCTTACCCACGCCCGCAACGTCGAGGCGGCCGTCGGCGCCGCAATGGAGGCGATGGCGCCGCACGCCTCGGGCGCCATCGGGCGCGTGCGCCTTGGAACCGGCGCGACCGCCTGCATCTATCTGCTGCCGCCGATCCTGCGCGACTTGCGCCAACGGCTTCCCTCGCTCGACATCGTGGTCTCGACCGGCAATTCGCCCGACATACTACGCACGCTCGAGGAGAACCGGATCGATGTCGGCCTGGTGACCCTGCCCGCGCCGGGCCGCATATTCGATGTCCGGCCGGTGCTGGAGGACGAGTTCGTCGTCATCATATCGCGCGACGGCGCGCGGCTGCCGCGGGAGGTGACGGCGGCCGAACTTGCGAAGCTTCCGCTGGTCCAGTACGAGCCGGGCGCGAACACCCGTCGGATCGTCGATGAATGGGCGCTGCGCGCCGGTGTCTCATTGAAACCCATCATGGAGCTTGGAAGCGTCGAGGCCATGAAGGAATTGATCGGAGCCGGGCTCGGGTGCGGCGTGCTCCCGCGCATGGCGCTGCGCCGCGATCAGGCGGGTCCATTCGTGGTGCGCTCGCTCAAGCCGAAACTCTATCGCAAGCTCGGTCTTGTATTGCGACGCGACAAACCGTTGACGAAGGGGTTGCGCGAACTCATCCGGGCGATCATGACGTTGAAATAGCATTCCGGAGATAACCGCATGCGTATCACTGACATTCGTGAAGTCACGGCGCCGATCGCCTCGTCGATCGCCAACGCCTATATCGACTTCTCGAAGATGACGCTGTCACTGGTCGCGGTCGTGACCGACGTGAAGCGCGATGGTCGAACCGTGGTGGGCTACGGCTTCAACTCCAATGGCCGCTACGGCCAAGGCGGGCTGATCCGCGAGCGCTTCGCGCCGCGCCTGAGGGAGGCCGATCCCAAGACGTTGATGAACGATGCCGGAGACAATCTCGACCCGGATCGCGTCTGGGCCGCGCTGATGAAGAACGAGAAGCCGGGCGGGCATGGCGAGCGTTCGGTCGCGGTCGGCACCATCGACATGGCGGTATGGGATGCGGTCGCCAAGATCGCCGGCAAACCGCTGTTCCGCCTGCTCGCCGAGCGTCAAAAGCGCGACGCGAACCCGCGCGTGTTCGTCTATGCGGCGGGCGGCTACTACTATCCGGGCAAGGGCATCGAGCAGCTTCGCGCCGAGATGCGCAGCTATCTCGACCGCGGCTACACGGTCGTGAAGATGAAGATCGGCAACAGCATCGCCGAGGACCGCCCGCGCATCGAGGGCGTGCTCGAGGAACTGGATGGCAAGGCGCAGCTTGCGGTCGACGCCAATGGACGGCTGACGCTCGAAGATGCGATCGCCTATGCCAAGATGCTGCGCGACTATCCGCTGTTCTGGTACGAGGAAGCCGGCGACCCGCTCGACTTCGCGCTGCAGGCCGCTTTAGCCGAATTCTATCCCGGCCCGATGGCGACCGGCGAGAACCTGTTCTCGCATCAGGATGCGCGCAATCTCTTGCGCTATGGCGGCATGCGGCCGAACCGCGACTGGCTGCAGTTCGACTGCGCGCTGTCTTACGGTCTGTGCGAATATCAGCGCACGCTGGCGGCGCTCAAGGTGGCCGGTTGGTCATGGAGCCGTTGCATCCCGCATGGCGGTCACCAGATGTCGCTCAACATCGCGGCCGGCCTCGGCCTTGGCGGCAATGAGAGCTATCCGGACTTGTTCCAGCCCTATGGGGGCTTTCCGGACGGCGTGCGCGTTGAGGACAGCCATATCGTGATGCCCGACCTGCCCGGCATCGGCTTTGAGGGCAAGTCGGACCTCATCAAGGTGATGCGCGAACTCGCGCATTAGGGCGCCGACCAGCAGGCGCACGGGACGGCCGTGGCCGCCCGCGTCCGGCCGACCACATTTATTCACTGAGCGCTGAACAGGTCCTTCGGGACACCCGCCTTGTTGAAGATATAGTCGCGCGAGTCTTCCAGCTGGCTGCGCAGTCGGGGCAGATCGACATCGAGCAGGCGGCCCTTCCACTTGCGCACCTTGCCGGCCACCATCACGGTCTCGACATTGGTGCGGTCCATCAGCGACACGACCGCTCCCGGCACCTGGTTGAGCGGCGCCACGTTGATGGCGGTGGCATCCAGGATGATGATGTCGGCTTCCTTGCCGGGCGTGAGCGAGCCGACCTTGTGGTCCAGCCGCAGCGCCTTCGCACCGTTCATGGTGCCGTAGCGAAGCACGTCGCGGGTCGTGAGCAGGGCGGGCGTGCCGGGCGCCGGAGTCGGCCATACAGTCTTGGTAAAATCTCCCTGCTCAAGCACCCGTTGGTTCACCAGTACGCGCTGCATGTTCATCATCGAACGCATCTGGGTGAAGAAGTCTGCCGTCAGCGTACATTCGACGTCGACGCTCAGCGATGGCTCCATGTTGAGACTCTGCATCTTGAGGATCGGCGGCACGCCGTGCCGCATGTTCATCTCGATCGGAACAGCGAGCGAGACCTGCGCGCCCTTGTCCTTGACCGCCTGCCAGCCCAGATCGGACATCCCGGTCATGTGGATGAACAGGTTGTCCGGGCCGATCCCGATGTGGCCGTTGCCTCCTATGCCCTGGGCGAGCTTGTCCAAGGTCGGGCGGATGCCGAATGGCGAGAGGATGTGCGCGGCAATCTGCAGGCCCAGATTGCGCCCGATGGTCCAGGATTGATCGGTGGTCGGGTCCCCGAGATAGACCTCGCCGCCCATGATCATGTGGACGAGTTGGTCGCTCGAGGAGAACCACTGTTTCTTGATGCGCGGTGCGTCCGTTGGATATTTATTGCCGGGATTGGTGCCGAGGATATTTGCGCCTGCGCTCTCGAAGTAGCCGAAGGCGGCACGGCGCCCGGTATCGAACAGCGCCTTGATGGCGGCGTCCGAGTGCTGGGGCGAGTGATGGATCTGCGAGACGTCGTGCACCGTGGTGACGCCGTCGTCGAGTTGGCTCAATCCGCCGAACAGCTCGTTGATGTAGACATCCTGCGGCCGGTAGACCGGCGCGAACGTCAACAGAATGAACTCGAAGTAAGTCGTGTCGCCGCTGGGCGTATTCGAGTTGTCCTTGATCAGGATCCCGTCGGCGAGGAACGAGCGTAGCGCGGTCTCGAACTGATGGTGATGGGTATCGATGAATCCGGGCATGACGATGCGGCCGCGCGCGTCGATCTCCGCGGCGTTGCCGGCGAACAAATTGCGTCCGACGGCCAGAATCTTCTTGCCCTCGATCAGCACGTCGGCCTGAGGAAAGTCGCCGACCTGCGGATCCATCGACATCACCGAGCCGCCGCGGATGATGGTGCGCCGGCCGGGCCGGCCCATGTCCGATGGCGGCCCGTCGTCCGCCGCCGCAGGACGCGCGGCGAACAGATTGAGGCCCGCGGCGGCCGCACCGGCCGCCGCCGTGCCTTTCAGGAAATTGCGCCGAGAGGCAAAATGGTTCTGTGGCCGGCCTTCATCGCACAGTCTGCACATGGTGGCGTCTCCCCGCTTCAAGTCATTCGAAACGATGACTTTGAATCATTCTGTCATTGATCCATGCGGCGGTACATCTTTAGTTGAATCATGAAATACCGCACCCACCGGCAAAGTGGGCTCCGATCGCCGGGCGGCGTCCCACGGTCAAATTCGGGCCATTCCGCAGGCAGCAGGCCAGAGGTCCGATCAAAATGTTGAGCAAATGCGCGAGCGCAGCGCGTCGGTTCGTTCGAAGGACCCGCCGGAGAAAGTCCAATTGCGGGTGGGCAGCGCGGCTAAGCCGCGTTCAGCCGAACAGCCCCACGGCCCAGTAGAACAGCGCGGCGACCAGAGCCGCGGCTGGCATCGTGATCACCCAGGCGACCACGATGTTCGTCGTCACGTTCCAGCGGACCGCCGAGACACGCCGCGCTGCTCCAACGCCGATGATCGCGCCGGTGATGGTGTGCGTCGTCGACACCGGAATGCCGAACCAGGTCGCAAGGAACAATGTGATCGCACCGCCGGTCTCGGCGCTGAAGCCTTGCACCGGCGTGAGGCGCGTGATGCGCGAGCCCATGGTGTGCACGATGCGCCAGCCGCCGAACAGCGTGCCAAGGCCCATGGCGGCCTGACACGCAATGACGACCCAGAACGGCACGTGAAAATCGCCAATGTGTCCCTGCGAGTAGAGCAGCACCGCGATGATGCCCATGGTCTTTTGAGCGTCGTTGCCGCCATGGCCGAGCGAATAAAGCGACGCCGAGACGAACTGGAGGTGGCGAAAGATATTGTCGACCGCGTAGGGAGTCGTGCGCACGAATATCCACGACACGATCAGCGTCAGCAACAGGGCCAGCGCAAAGCCGAGCAGCGGCGAGAGCACGATCGCGGCTGCGGTCTTGCCAAGTCCGCTCCAGACGATTGCGCCCAAGCCGGCCTTGGCGGCGCCGGCCCCAACCAGCCCTCCGATCAAGGCATGCGAGGAGCTTGACGGAATTCCAACGCCCCAGGTGACGAGATTCCACACGATCGCGCCCATCAGGGCACCGAACACGACGCGCGGGTCGGCGACGCTGGCATCGACGATACCGGTGCCGATCGTGGTCGCGACATGCAGCCCGAAGAACAGGAACGCGATGAAATTGAAGAAGGCGGCCCACAGCACAGCGTATTGCGGCCGCAACACGCGCGTCGACACGATCGTGGCGATCGAGTTCGCGGCATCATGCAGGCCGTTGAGAAAGTCGAACAACAGCGCGACCGCGATCAAGGCGATCAACAGCGGCAGGGCGAGCGCGATTTCATTCATCGGCGCCTTCCCGCGCAACTAAACATGATCGATGACGACGCCGGAGATGCGGTTGGCAACATCGTCGAAGCGATCGACCACTTTTTCCAGGTGATCGTAGATATCGTTTCCGGTGATGAAGGCCATCGGGTCGGCGTGCTCGAGGAAAAGCTGACGCAGTCCCTGATCGTGCAAATCATCCGCCTTGCCTTCGAGGTCGGAAATCTCCCGGCTGATCTCGCTCAGGCGCGTGGCTTCCGTGTTGATCGCGCGCAAGCGCGGCATCGCATCGCGCACCAGGCCGGCGCATTTGACGATGGCATCGCCCATCGCGCGCTGGCAGGACGTGAACTCGCGGACATCGAACAGCATCACGCCCTTCGCGGTCTTCTGCATCTGATCGATCGTGTTATCCATCGCGGTGATCAGGTCCGTGATGTCGCTGCGGTCGAACGGCGTGATGAAGGTGCGCCGCACCATGATCAGCACGTCGCGGGTGATATTGTCGGCATCCAGTTCGCGATCCATGACGGTCTTGTAGTGCTGCGGCACGCCCTCTCCGCCGTCGAGCAGAGCGCGCAATGCTTCGGCACCCGCGACCACCGTCTCGGAATGCCGCACGAACATCTCGAAGAATTTCTCTTCCCTGGGTAGCAGCTTCTGGAACCAGCCGAGCATGCGTTTCTCCGGCGCCTGCGAATCGAAGCCACAGTGTAAGCCGGGAGCGAACGCGATCGTTCCGTCGCGCGATCAACGCACGGATTTATTCAAGCCAAGATCATCAATCGCGCGAAATAAGGCGGCCGTACCGGCCGACGAGCCTGCCCGTCGGATCAGCCCTTGGCGGCCTTCTTGGCCGCCTTGGGACGCGGTCCGGCGTCAGCGCCGCAGCGCACATATACGCTGGTGCCGTAGCGTCCGGCGACCTCCTGATCCATCCAGCGCAGCACCAGCACGCGGCCGTCGAACGCCACGATCTCGCGGTCGCGCTGTCCGGCGGCCGGCTCGTCCGGCGGGCCGACATAGTTCTTGCCGTCCGGACCGCCTTTGAGCATCAGTTCCTGCGGCTGCGATTGATCGGCAAGATGCATGATCACGCCGCCGCTCGGACCGCGGCCGATACTGTAGGGCTGCTTGCATTGCCCACGCGCGGCAGCTTCGGTGCGTGCGCGGTCTTCGTCCTTGTGATAGGCGGCCAGACCAAAACGGCCGACGAGATCCTGTGCCGGGATGCTGGCGGGAAGCGCTGGGCCGCCGGTGGGCGCGGGCGCCGGCTCGGGCGATGAGCTTCCAAAGCCGCCGAGCGAAAACTGCTGCGAGGCACAGCCCGCCAGCTGCAATGCCGCCAAGACAACCAGCATCGCACCGAGCGACGAACGCAGAAGCGACATGGACGGTCTCCTCGATACTCAGAATGCGCACTCTGCGCATCCCCCGCAGTGTGGGCAAGACGGACAAGCTACGTGCCGAGCCGTCGATGGTTCCAGCAGCGCGCCGAAACGCGCTCTTTAAACTGAATCAGCGCTGTTAACCTAACCCCATCGCAATAAAGAGACGTAAACGCGGCAACATGGCAGCCCGAAACTCCTTCCGGCCGTTAACCCCTGCCCGCCTCACACGCTTGACAGTTTCGGCACAACCTCATATTTCCCCAGCGGCCGCTGGCACTCGCCACGGCTGAGTGCTAACTGCCTTTTCATACACGGGTTTTGGTTTTGGCGCCGGCGGTTTTTCGGTGCGCATGCTCAGTACCCAAAGAGGAAACACATGGCCAAGCTCAAGTTCCGTCCGCTGCATGATCGCGTTGTCGTCCGCCGCATCGAGGCGGAAGAGAAGACCAAGGGCGGGATCATCATCCCGGATACCGTCAAGGAGAAGCCGCAGGAAGGTGAGATCCTGTCGGTGGGTCCCGGCGGACGCGACGAGGCCGGCAAGCTGATTCCGATCGACCTGAAGGCCGGCGACCGCGTGCTGTTCGGCAAATGGTCCGGCACCGAAGTGAAGATCGACGGCGAGGATCTCCTGATCATGAAGGAGTCCGACATCATGGGCGTGATCGCGTAACGCGACCCGCCAGCTTTTCCGCTTTTCAGCCGCAACAAATTCCAATCGGAGTAACTCTCAATGGCTGCCAAGGACGTAAAATTCTCCACCGACGCGCGTGACCGCATGCTGCGCGGCGTCGACATTCTGGCCAATGCCGTGAAGGTCACGCTCGGCCCGAAGGGCCGCAACGTCGTGATCGACAAGAGCTTCGGCGCTCCGCGCATCACCAAGGACGGCGTCACCGTCGCCAAGGAGATCGAGCTCGAGGACAAGTTCGAGAACATGGGCGCGCAGATGGTGCGCGAAGTTGCCTCCAAGACCAACGACCTCGCCGGTGACGGCACCACCACGGCGACGGTGCTCGCCCAGGCGATCGTGCGCGAAGGCGCCAAGTCGGTTGCGGCCGGCATGAACCCGATGGATCTCAAGCGCGGCATCGACCTTGCGGTCGCGGCCGTGGTCAAGGACATCGAGAAACGCGCCAAGAAGGTCTCGTCCTCGGCCGAGGTCGCGCAGGTCGGCACCATCTCGTCGAACGGCGATACGAACATCGGCAAGATGATCGCGCAGGCGATGCAGAAGGTCGGCAATGAAGGCGTGATCACGGTGGAAGAGGCGAAAAGCCTCGACACCGAGGTCGAGATCGTCGAGGGCATGCAGTTCGACCGCGGCTACATCTCGCCCTATTTCATCACCAATGCCGAGAAGATGATCGCCGAGCTCGAGGACGTCTACGTTCTCCTGCACGAGAAGAAGCTCTCCGGCCTGCAGTCGATGCTGCCGCTGCTCGAGGCGGTGGTGCAGACCAGCAAGCCGCTGCTGATCATCTCCGAGGACGTCGAGGGCGAAGCCATCGCGACGCTCGTCGTCAACAAGCTGCGCGGCGGCCTCAAGATCGCGGCCGTGAAGGCGCCGGGCTTCGGCGACCGCCGCAAGGCGATGCTGGAAGACATCGCGATCCTCACCGGCGGCCAGCTCATCTCGGAAGACCTCGGCATCAAGCTCGAGACCGTGACGCTCGCGATGCTCGGCCGCGCCAAGAAGGTGGTGATCGAAAAGGAAAAGACCACGATCATCGACGGCGCCGGCAAGCGCAAGGATATCGAGGCGCGCGTCGCCCAGATCAAGGCGCAGATCGAGGAGACGACCTCGGACTACGACAAGGAAAAGCTGCAGGAGCGTCTGGCCAAGCTCGCGGGCGGCGTTGCCGTCATCAAGGTCGGCGGCGCGACCGAGGTCGAGGTCAAGGAGAAGAAGGACCGCGTCGAGGACGCACTCAACGCCACCCGCGCTGCGGTGGAAGAGGGCATCGTTCCGGGCGGCGGCGTCGCCCTGCTGCGCGCCAAGAAGGCGGTCGGCCGGCTCACCAATGACAACTCCGACGTTCAGGCCGGCATCAACATCGTGCTCCGGGCGATCGAGGCTCCGATCCGCCAGATCGCCGAGAACTCCGGCGTCGAGGGCTCGATCGTGGTCGGCAAGATCCTGGAGAACAAGTCCGAGACCTTCGGCTTCGACGCCCAGAAGGAAGAGTATGTCGACATGATCGAGAAGGGCATCGTCGACCCGGCCAAGGTGGTGCGGACCGCGCTGCAGGACGCGGCTTCGATCGCCGGCCTGCTGGTGACCACCGAAGCGATGGTTGCCGAACTGCCGAAGGACAAGCCGGCGATGCCGATGGGTGGCGGCGGCGGTGGAATGGGCGGCATGGGCGGGATGGACTTCTAGTCCATCCGCCCAAGCTTGAAAGTGTCGAAATCGGCCAAGGCCGGTTTCGATCGGTGGAATGGATTTCCGATCCGCCTTCCAGAGAAGAAGAAACGAAGGGGTCGCGCGAGCGGCCCCTTTTCATTTTCAAACCTGCAGCTTGCCGCGTGTCAGTTCGTCGCCAGGCGAAACCGCAGCGACTTGGAACCGTTCAAGGTCAGCGTATCGCCTCTCTGGCTCCAGCCTGTCACCTCGGCGAGCGCCGCGAGCATGTCCTCGTCGGCCTGCGCGCGTTCCGGCGTGCACGGCTCGTCGTTCAGGGTGCCGACCGTGATGGTGATCGTATCACCCGCAATCGCCGCCTGCCCGCGTCCGCGCTTGCACCACAGATCGATCTGCACCTCGCCGCCCTCGGCGATCGCCAGGATCGGAACCCGCTTGGAACCGCGCATCGGACGCGTGTCCAGCAGCATATCACGGTCGTAAGGGAAGGCGGACTGCGCTTCGGTCGCGCCCGTTGCGAAGAGGCCGAGCAGAGCAAAAACAAAACACGCACGTCTTCCGAGCATTCGCGGCGTCCTTTTGAATCGATGTTAGTCAGGAGGACGCCGTTTGTTGCAGCTTCGCGCGGCGCAGCCAAGCCCCTCGGCGCAAATGTCAGGATGAAGGTCTCACCGTGCGTAAAGTACGCTCGGCAGCCACACGACGATCTGCGGGAACAGGATGCAAAGGCCGACGCCGAGCCATTGCAGTGCCATGAAATTCACCGCCGCGCGAAAGATTGTCGCCATCGTGATCTCGGGTGGCGCGACGCTCTTGAGATAGAACAGCGAATAGCCGAACGGCGGCGACAGGAATGCCATCTGCATGTTGACCATGAAAATGACACCGTACCACAGCGGCACGTCCTCGGCCCGCACGCCGGGCAGCCCGAACAATCCATCCCATTGCAGGCTCTTCATGATCGGCAGAAAGATCGGCACGGTCAGCAACAGTATGCCGACCCAGTCGATGAACATGCCGAGCACGAACAGGATCACCATCATCAGCATGAGGATCCCATAAGGCGGCAGGCCGGTGCCGAGGATCGTGTTTGCCACGAAGGTCTGTCCGCCTTTCACGATAAAGAAGCCGACGAACATTGTCGCGCCGAAGAAGATCCACATCACCATTGCGGTCGCTTTCAGCGTGGCGAACGCAGCTTCCCGAACCGAGATCCAATTGAGCCGACGGTGCAGCGCGGAGACAAACAGCGCACCGAAGGTGCCGATGCCCGCCGCTTCGACCGGCGTCGCGATGCCGACGAAGATCACGCCGAGCACAAGGATGATCAGCAGCAGGGGCGCGATCGTCTTCTTCAACAGCATGAATTTTTCACGCGTGCTGACGCGCTCCTCGATCGGCAAGGCCGGACCGAGACTGGGATTGATGTAGCAGCGGACGAGAATGTAAGCGATGTAGAGGCCGGAGAGCAGCAGACCCGGCAAGATCGAGCCGACCAGCAATTCTCCCAGCGATTGCTGCGCCACGACGGCATACACGATCGCCATGACGGATGGCGGGATCAAGATGCCGAGCGTGCCGCCGGCAAGCAATGAGCCGCAGGCAAGCTTCTGGTCATAACCGCGCTTGAGCATCGCCGGCAGCGCGATCATGCCCATCGTGACCTCGGTTGCGCCGACGACACCGACCATCGCGGCGAGTGCCGTACAGGCCAGCACTGTCGCGGCTGCGAGCCCTCCCTTCACCGCACCGAGCCATTTGTAGACCGCGTCGAACAGCTCTTCGATGATGCCGGCTTTCTCTAGCATCGCCGCCATGAAGATGAAGAGCGGAACGGCGGAGAGTTGGTAGTCGGTCATGAACGGGAAGATGCGCGACGGCATCATGTTGAGGATCGCGGAATTCCCGAACAGGAACAGAAACACGACAGCCAGGGAGCCGGTGCAGAACGCCATCGGCAGCCCGAGCGCCAGCAGCACACCGAGCGAGCCGAACAGCAGCAACGTCAGCCATGCGATATCGATTTCCCAACCCATGGCTCAGGCGACCCCGCTCTTCAGGATTTTGATATCTTTGATCAGCTTGGAGAGCCCCTGCAGCGCGAGCAGTGCGGCACCGATAGGCATCATCAGCTTGACCGGCCAGTACTGCACGCCCCATTCGGTGAAAGAGACTTCGCCGGTGCCGCCGGGATTGAACGAGTCCATGGCGAAGCGCCAGCTCGTGAAGAACAACGTGAATACGAAGATGAAGAAGAAGACCGACGTGATGATGTCGGCAATGGCTTTTCCGCGCGTCGAGAACTTCACGTAGAACACATCGACCCGCACATGCTGGTCGCATTGATACGCATAGGCGCCGGCGATCATGTACTGCATGCCGTACATGAGGAACATGCTTTCGTGCAGCCAGTTCGTCGGCGAGTTGAATGCGAAGCGCGCGATTACTTCATAGTAGTAGCCGAACACCGAGATCACGGCCCAATAGGCGACGAATTCGCCCGCGCGAATGTTGATCCATTCGATCGCATCGGTGAACCGCGTGTGCAGTCCGATGGTCGGGTCCTCATGCGTGCCGATTGCCGGGACGTCGGGCGGCACGATCTCGGGAGGCGCATTGGCCTGCTGCTCGGCCTCGCGAGCCTGCTGCCTGCGCACAAGACCCGGCAGCAGGATCGCATCGCCGATCAGCATCACGGCCATCAGGATCGCGAGCCAGCGCGAATAGTCATACCAGCGCGCAAGAGCGGCCTGCGCTTCCTCGAAATCCGACTTGGCCTTCGGTCCGGCGGCTTCGGCCTTGGCGAGGCGTTCCTGCATTTGCGGCGTCACGGGTACGCCCGGTGGGATCTTCGCGCGGTCGAGCTCGGAAATGGCCGAGCCGACAGCTGCGCGCGTGCGCGACACATCTTCGCGTTTGTCACGAATGACATCGGTCGTTTGAAGGATCAAGAGAAACACCGGGACAAAGACGAAGCCCCAGTTGTTTTTCAAGTAGAAGCGATGCAGGCCCATGAAGCCGGAGCACAGCCAGAACATGTAGGCGATGAAGAGCGATGGGCCCTGCCGGACGCCGCGCCTAAGCTGGCGCTGGACGAAATACATGGCAACGAGAGGGAAAAGGAGAAGAGTGCCCCAGTACAGCCAGTGGGGCAGGACAAACGGCAGGCTAGGCATGCATTTCCCCGATGTTCTCCGCTCGCGCGAAGAGAGGTACGGCGTCGTTTGGTTTTCTAAAGAGGTGCGCCCCCGCCCCTCTTGCGGCGGACGAACGGCGGCGCAGGCAAACCCACGCCGCCCGCCGTCGCAGCCTTAAAGATCGAGCTTCTGGCCCTGATACATGTCAGGCGTCACGTAGCCGAAGGTCGGCGATTCCATCACGTCGAGTTGGGCCTTGAAAACCCGCGCGGCGTCCTTGTCCTTGTTCGCCCATTTGAACCAGATCGGCACAGCCACGCGCTGGAATTTCTCCAGATCCGAGGACGGCAGACGGTTGATCTCGATGCCCGCCTTGGCGAATTTCGGCCAAGCTTCCATGTCGGCCTTCTGGATTGCGCCATGATGGACGGCCGAATAGGCCTCCACTTCGTTCTCGACCCAAAGCTTCATCTTGGGCGAGAGCTTGTTCCAGTGGTTCATGCCGACGCAGAAGTCCATCAGGTCGACCGGCTGATAGATCGACTCGAGCCCGACAGGCCCCATCCAGATGTACTTGGTGACCTGCTGGAAGCCGAGATCCCAGTTGACCGCCGGACCGGTATAGTCGGCAGCCTCGATCGTGCCCTTTTCCAGCGCCGAAAACACTTCGCCGCCGGGCAGCAGCGTCGTCTTGGCGCCGATCGCCGCGAAGCCTTCGGCGATCATGCCGCCTGGAACGCGCAGCTTGAGGTCCTTGAAGTCCTCGATCGAGCGGATCGGCTTCTTGGAATGGATGATGTTGGGGCCGTGATGGATGCGGCCGACATACATCAGGCCCTGCTTGGCGAACACCGCGCGCGCCGCCTCGATGCCGCCGTTGCTGTAGAAGAACACGTCCCATTCATGCGGGTAGCGCAGCCCCATCAGGTAGGCCGACAGTAACGCCGTCGCCGGCACCTTGCCGACCCAGTACACGGTGAAGGAATTCCTCGCCTCGAGCAGGCCGTTCTTGACGCCGTCGAGCAGTTCGAAGTCGCCGACGACTTCCTTGGCGGCGAATGGTTTGAACTCGAGCTCGCCGCCGGTCTTTTCCTTGATC
>JBBWZU010000792.1:0-3196 GCA_039649225.1 Hyphomicrobiales bacterium
CCCTCTAGGCCGCGGCCTTCGCGCGGTTCTGTTCCAGCCGCGCGTCGACCAGCGCGACCTGGGCATCGATTGCCGGATGGCTGAGGCCCTTTTGCCTCGCAATGAGTTGCACCAGCTTGTCGGCGCGCTCGATGTTCGGCACGCCGTTCTGCAACGCGCGCGCAGCCGAGGCCGGACGCACCAGGCTCTGGGCCGCCGCGGCATATTTCTCGAACGGCACGAGATCCTTCGGATCGGCGCCGAGCTTGACGCACAAGTCGAACACGAAATTGTAGACCGAGCGCGACGTCTCGATGTCCGAGTGCACGGCTTCCTGCGCGGTGCGCATGCCGTCCTTGGTCACGCAGCGATAATTGCCGGCGAGCAGCATCGACCACTTGGCGAGCGGAACGAAGATCGAGTCGTGCACGCGCAGCTTCACCGGCAGTTCGGTCTTGGTGCCGTCACCCGGATCGAAACGCACGGCGTCAATTTCCTTCTCGAGCTGGCGCAGGATCACGTTGCCGCGCTCGTCGTCGAATTTCGCCACCTTGAAATTGGTCGGCAGCGTGACCATCAGCACGTTGACCTTCTCGTCCGGCGGACGGATCGCTTGCGGGTCGGGGCTGCACAATGTCAGGCAGGCGGGATCGAAATTGTCCCACACGGTCGGATCGGTGTAGGCGGGCTTGAGCGCCTCATAGTCGAGGCCGGGAATGCGCTTCACGTACGGCAGCGGCGGCATGTTCATGATCGACATCGTCGGCACGCGCGATTTGGCCACCGCATCGAGCAGTTCGCGCACGCCGGGCGAGCGATACTGCGGCTCCTGCATGGCGAGCCCGATGAGGTCGTAGTCGGCCGGATTGATGCCTTGCGCGCCGCTCGCCGTTACCTTGCCGGGAAGCTTGGTCGAATCAAGCAAGACCGGATCCTTGCGGCCCTTGACCGGCAGACGGACCCTGAAACCTTCGGCATTGATCAGGTCGGCCTCGGCCGGCAGGCAGACATGGTGGATCTTGTGGCCGCCGAACAGCATTTTGGAGGCCAGAAGCGAGCCGTAGGCCGCGCCCAGAATGAGGATATTGTAAGCCATGACGCGGCAGCTCCGTATTCTTGATTGGACGATGTGACGGAGCGCGGCGCGTGGCCGGCTCCCTCCCCGGCGCGCAATCTATTGGGGTCGCTGTGACGATGCAATCGGGTCCGCGCGACGCTACGCCACCCGAAATGATCGGCGGTATTCCGGCATCACTATCGGTTATCCGGCGACACGAAGCCGCTGTTGGGGCGCGAGCGCGGCCCCGCCAACCTGAAGATCTTGCTCCACCGCCGCGTTCGCTGTCGCATCGGCCGGGTGGGTCAGGTGACGGAACTGCTTGATGTCGACCGGACGACCAAGCAGGAAGCCCTGCACCTCGTCGCATGACTCCTTGCTGAGAAACTGCATCTCGGCCTCGGTCTCGACGCCCTCGGCCAAGACCGGCAGGCCGAGACCGCGGCCAAGGCCGAGCACGGCGCGCACGATCGTGGCGGCCTGCTCGTTTGTGTCGATCGACCGGACGAAAGAGCCATCGACTTTGATCTTGTCGAACGGGAAGGCCCGAAGATTGGAGAGCGACGAATAGCCGGTGCCGAAATCATCCATCGCAATGCGTACGCCCAGCGTCTTGAGCTGGCGCAGCGTTGCGAGCGCGCGGTCGAGATCGCGGACGAGAGCCGTCTCGGTGATCTCCAGCTCGAGCCGCCGTGCCGGCATTCCGGTTTGCAGCAGAACCTCATGGACCAGGCGGGCGAAATTGACATTGTGAAGCTGGGCGGCCGACACGTTCACCGCAATCGTCAAAGGCTGCGTCCAAGCCGCCGCCTCGCGGCACGCCGCGCGCAAGACCCACTCGCCGATCTGCAGGATCGCGCCACTTTCCTCCGCGATCGGAATGAAAATGCCCGGCGATATGTCGCCGCGCGTGGCATGCTTCCAGCGCAACAGCGCCTCGAAGCCGACGACCCCGCCGGTTTTGACGTCCTGCTGCGGCTGATAAACCAGGCTCAATTCGCGCCGCGAGATCGCATGCCGCAGGTCGTGCTCCAGCAGCCGCCGGTCGCGCACTTCCGCGCCCATCTTCGCCTCGAAGAAGCGATAGGTGCCGCGGCCTTCCGCCTTGGCGCGGTAAAGCGCCGTGTCGGCATGGCTGAGCAGACCTTGGCGATCGGTGGCGTCATTCGGGCAGATTGCGATTCCAATGCTGCTCGAAACCAGAGCCGCGGTGGCGGAGCTGGTGTTCTCCGCGCGCAACGCCTCCATGATGTTTTCCGCCACACGGCCTGCGCTGCTCGGGCTTGAGATCGCCGGCAGGATGATGGCGAATTCATCGCCGCCGAGCCGCGCCATCATCTGGTTCTGGTTGAGCGCGCCGGTGACGCATTTGGCAATCGTCTGCAGCAGCGTGTCGCCTGCCGCATGCCCGAACAGGTCGTTGACCTCCTTGAAACGGTCGAGATCAAGACAGAGCACCGCGAGACTTTGGCCGGACGCACGGGCCGCCTCGATTTCCTGGTCAAGCTTCATGTTGAAGCTCGAACGGTTCGGCAATCCGGTGAGCGCATCATGATGCGCGAGAAAGCGGATGTGCTGCTCGGCCTTCTTGCGTGCCCGCAGGTCCCGTACGGCGATCGCGTGCTGCTTCTTGCCGGCGAACTCGACCGGACGCAGGATGAGCTCGACCGGAATGATCGATCCGTCCGCCTGGCGCAGCTCGGCTTCCACCGGCTGATTGGGCCGGCCAAGGAGCTTGAGCCGTGTGGCTTCGTCCGGAAAGTATTTGTCGAGCCTCACGCCGACGGCCTCCGGATTGCTCACCTTGGCCAGGATCGCGAAGCTGTTGTTGACGGTCGCGACGGTGTCGCCGTCGCAAACGATGAGGCCCTCGACCGCGGCATTGGCGAGGCCGCGCATCCGATCGGTCTCAAGCTCGGCACGGCGCCGGTCGCGAATGTCGAGCGCCAGCCCGGCAAACGCCAAAAGAATGATTGCGAAGCTCGCCAGCGCCACGGCGATCGCGAGCCAGCTCGTCGGCAGCGCGGACGCGGCCATCTGTGAATCCGGATCGGGTACGATCGAAACCGCGCCCATCGCGGTGAAGTGATGGCTGCAGATCGCGACCGTGAGCAGCAGCGCGCCGTAGATCCTCCACTTGATCGCCTCGCCGCGCAGACC
>JBBWZU010000328.1:0-3597 GCA_039649225.1 Hyphomicrobiales bacterium
TCAGGCCCCGGCTCGTCATCGAAGTGTCCTACGATCACTTTACCGGCGGGAGGTTTCGGCACGGAACAAAGCTATTGCGCTGGCGGCCCGACAAGGCTCCCGAACAATGCCGCATGGACCAGATCAGACAGAAGAAAGCAAATCCGATGACGCTTCTGGAGTCGTGAGTTGGCCACCGGCTTGCCGACCCGCTGTGGACGAAATTGATGTAGGACGGGCAGGCGCGACTTGTCCGCCGAAGCCCGCCTTCGGGCGAAGGAAGCGCCGTGCCCGCCGCTGCAAGAACACGAATCGGCGGGCACGCTTCCGCCTTCGCTCTTCGAGCTTCGGCGGACTCAAGTGCGGACCCGCCGAAGCCTTGTGCGTAGGCGGGTTGCTTTGCCCGCCCTAGGTCACTCGCATCCCTTGGTTCCGCATCGACGGTCGTCGCGCGTTTCCGGAACCGCGCGGCGCATAATGAGTCTTTATCCAAAACGATGGAGTCCTTGACCAAGGAACCGGCAGGTCAGTCGACAGAGCGGAAGGCGTTTCCATGTCAAAGCCGATGCCTTTGCCAGTCTGGGACCGCCGGCGTTGCCGATCGGTTGAGGAATTCATGGAGGATCGCCCGTCGACCTATGAGTCGCGGCCACATCGCTCCATCAATCAGTGGCTGGAGTCGCAGCCTCTCTACGACTGGCTGCTTGCCGCCTATCAAAACACCCGCCGCAGCGCGCGCCAGATCGAACCCTTTGTTCGCAAGCACGGGATCGACATGAGCGAGTACAAGCCCGTGGCCTATCGATCCTTCGCCGAATTCTTCGATCGGGAGTTCAAGGACGGTGCGCGGAGATTTCCCGCCGCGCCGACCGTGATGGGCGCATTTGCCGAAGCCCGCTATTTTGGCTGGGAGAAAATCAGCAGCGATCACCGCCTCCCGGTGAAGGGGCATTCGCTTCGCGCCGCGGACATCCTCGACGATCCCGAGCGTGCACGGGCTTTTGTCGATGGCCCCGTGCTCCTCGCCCGCCTGTCTCCGGTGGACTATCATCATGTGCATTATTTCGACGACGGTGAAACGCTCGCGCACTATCGGTTGGGCCACCGCTTGTGGACGGTCAATTGGCGCGCGCTGCAAAGCGAGCCGCGCATTCTTTGCCGCAACGAGCGTCGGGTCGGCATCCTGAAAACGCAGCACTTCGGGACGGTAGGCTTTGTCGAAGTCGGCGCGCTATCCGTCGGCCGCATCGTCCAGGTTCATCCGACCGACCGGCCATTTCGACGCGGCGCGGAGAAATCCGTATTTCGCTTCGGAGGGTCCGCCATTGTGGTCTTTGGCGAGCCGGGCGCATGGCTCCCCGCGGATGACATCCTGGCGCACACGCGGCAAAACACCGAGACGCTCGTAAGGTTGGGCGAGCCGGTGGCGCACGCGGCAGGTGCACGGTGAGCCATACGGAAGAAAGCGTCGGCACGTTTCTCGGCATCCCGCCGTGCGAGCTCCCGCACGTCGGGAAGGACACCGATATCGTGATCATCGGCGCCGCGGAAGGAACGCCACACCGGGCGGGCGAGCCAAGCCACGCTGCGGCCGCGCCCGACGCCATCCGGCGCAGCCTGAAGGCGGCGGCCAACGACCTGACACGATGGGACTTCGACCAGGACGGGCCGTTGCTGCCCACCGGCGTCAACATCCGTGATGCCGGCAATCTTCCGACCCGTCCGGCGAGCCCCGAGCAGAACCGCGACCTGATCCGCGCGGCCACGCGCGCGGTTCTCGATGCGGCGGCCGTGCCGGTGCTTCTTGGCGGTGATGACTCGGTGCCGATCCCTTTTTTCGAAGCTTTTGAAACGCGCGGACCGATCACGATCGTTCAGCTCGACGCGCATCTCGATTGGCGTGACGAGCGGAACGGCTTGCGCCACACGTTTTCCAGTCCGATGCGGCGCGCCAGTGAAATGCCGTGGGTGGAGCGCATCGTTCAAATCGGCATGCGGGGGATCGGCGGCTCGCGCGCGAACGATCTTGATGACGCGCGGCGCTGGGGCGCGCATATCATTCCGGCGGCGCGCGTGCGCCGGCATGGAATGAGGCCGGTGCTCGATTGCATTCCGGATGGCGCGCGCTGCGTCGTAACGATCGACTGTGACGGCCTCGACCCCTCGGTCATTCCGGCGGTGCTGGTGCCGCAGCCGGGTGGCTTGAGCTTTGCGGATGTCCTCGATTTGTTCGATGGCCTTGCCGCAAAGGCACGGATCGAAGGGATCGATGTCGTCGAGCTCGTTCCGGCGCGCGATGTGAACGATATTGGTGCGCTCACCGCGGCACGGTTTGTCTGCAAGGGCATCGGATGCATTGCGCGTCAGCGTGGACGCGCTGCCGTTGACGCGCTGCTGCTGGCCGATGAGCGAAAAGCCTAAACCGCGCGGGCGCGGGCACGGCCAAATCGTAAGGGCGGTGCGAATTCGCTATCGCGATGCTTGCCGCCGATGCCGGCTGCGACCCACGCGGCTGCCGCACCGGCGGCCAGACCCGCCGCAAGGCAGAAGCCGAGAATGACGGCACTGCGCCGCGTTTGCGATGCCGCGGAGCGCGCATCGGCGATGACCTGAATCACGCGCCGTTCAGCATCCGCGGGCGCCAGGCTGGTCGCAGCCGCAGTGAGACGCGTCAGTTGCGCGCGATCCTCGGTGGGCAATTCGGTTCGGCCGAGGCCGCGCATCAAGATGCGACCCGCTTCGGATCGTATTTCCGCCGGCACCGGCTCGACGCGACGCTCGGAGCGGAACAGGCGATCGAGTTCGAAAGCCAGGAACGCCGGGGCGCCGGCCGTATCACGCGGCGCAGAGGGCGTGGATGCGGCAAATGTGCTCGCCGTGAGTGAGAGAAGCACGGCACCGAGCAGGACCGCGATCGCCCAGGCGATCAGCCCATGCGCGCCATCGCGAAATTCGATCTCGTCCGGCGCTGCGGCCCAGGTCGAGCGAACGCGTCCGGCAAGATAGCCGCCAAGCGCGAAACTGCCGACAGCAACGATGACGATCCAGAAGCCCGACAGAAGGACCAGCCAAACCGAGGTGTCGCGCCACGTGGGGGAGGGGGAGACGACCATCAAGCCGACGGCCGAGGCGAAACCCATCAGGACAAATGACATCGCGGCCGCCACGATGGCGCCGAGGATGCCGGGGCCCCAGTGGATGTAGGACAAGGGACCGCCGGGCGTCGGTACGGGGCCGGCGTCTGCCGCGTCGCGAGAGACCGTGTCCGTCATATCGGCCTCCTTCAACGAAGGCCAAGAAACGACAGGATGAACATGATCACCACGATAAGTCCGACCAGATAAATAATACCGTTCATCGGGAAGCCTCCTCTATGCCGGACTTCGCCGCCGGCTCACGCAATCGAACCGGAGCGGGGCCAAATGGTTCCATTCTAGCTGTTGCGGTCTTGTGAATAGACCGTGCCCTTGGTCGACTGCGGCTGCTGATTGCGGCGTCGGCGTGAGTGATAAATGCCGTAGGCGAGGACGACTGCCAGGAGAATCGGCCCGACGATTTCCATCATCGTCAAAAGGCTGATGCTTTGAGCGGTATCGAGCATCACATGGCCTCCGGTTC
>JBBWZU010000839.1:0-3731 GCA_039649225.1 Hyphomicrobiales bacterium
CGGTCGACCAGACCGGCCTCGGCCAGCAGCTTGAGATGACGGGAGATGCGCGGCTGCGACTGGCGCAGGATCTTGGTGAGGTCGGACACCGTCAGATCGGCTTCGGCGAGCAGCGCCAGAATGCGCAGGCGCGTGCCTTCGCCGGCGGCTCGAAGAGCCGCATGCAGCGATTCAAAATCAAGCGGCGCGGCACTCATGTGGGACCAGTCCCATCACTTCCACATAAACATATAAGGATATCTTTATGTGAAGAAGGCAAGCGGCGCAAGCGGCCGAGTTGAAAAACCGCGAAATTGCGAGAAATCCGGCCCGGTTAAGGCTTACAGGTCGGCGCTCGGCTGCGACTTATCAAGGATCGCGACCCGGCCTCGCCCACCGCAGAATCTTTCAATCAAATCAACTAGATCGGCGGTAGCCGGCGCCACGTCACCAGCCCCGTTGGCTTGCAGCGTGACGATCCCGCGCGTGGTTTCGGGCGTAATCAGCGAGCGGGCGTCCTGACGCCAATTCCAGCGCCGGCACAGCACATGGTCGGCATCCGCATAGACGATCTCGCCCGCCTTCGGAGCCTCCGGCTCCTCACCCGCCTCGCTGTCCGCCATATCGACAAAGCTGTCGCCCACCCGGGCATAGCGAAAGCCAAGCGGCGGCGTGACGCAATCAAGATCATCCGCGCCGAGCGGCAATACGTGCGTCAGCGACACCGCATTGTAGAGATCCACGAAGGCATTCACGCGCGCGAGCGAACGGCCGGCGAGCACGTTCTTCACCAGCCGCTCGACGGAAGAGCGATAGCGCGTCTGCTTGATGCCGAAGCCCTTATAGGCCGCGCGCCAGGCAGCGACGCCGGGAATTTGCGACAACTCCATGTCGCTCCATTGCGCGCGCGCCGCCTCCTCGCGCGCGACGATCAGCGCGTCGAGCGCGGGCGGGCGCTCCGGCGCGATGGTCAGCCCTTCGGCGACGACGACCGCGACGCGGTAGTCCGGAAATGCATGCGTGATATCGGCGATGGAAATCTGCAATGGTCAACCCTTGTATGTTCATCAGGCGGCGGACTACGCTTCGCCGCTGAATAAGACATATCCGGGAGGACTTCCATGAACCGCTTCGTCTTCGTTTCGTCCGTCGCATTGGCTTTCGCCGCCGGTGCCGCGGCCACGCATCTGCTGCCACAGGCCCGCGCCGCCTCCGACATGACGCCGATGGTCATTCATGTGCCCGATCTGAACGGCGACGCACTCGGCATGGCTTCGGGCACGGGCATGCGCTCGAAGACAATCGTCAATCAGGACGGCATGACGCTCGGCGTCCAAGCCGGCAATGTCCCGAAGCACCTTCATACCGACGCCAACGAGATTCAATATTATCTCGAAGGCACCGGCACGATCTGGCTTGGCGACAAAGAGATCAAGGTAAAGCCGGGTGACCTCGTCATCATCCCGAAGGGCACCGTCCATGGCGGCACCAAGCCCGACTCGGGCGTATTCAAGGCGATCGCCATCAAGACGCCGCCGCAGGCGGCCAACGACATGAAACTGATGAATTGACAGCGCGGAATTGAGAGCATGATCCCGAAAAGTGGGCACCGGTTTTCGGACAAGATCATGCTCCACAAAACACCGGCGGCGCGATATCGATCTTGCATGAGTGAAGACATTCGCGCAGGCGAGATCGCCGTCACGCTGCCGGACACGTTCGACGCCGGCATCTATTTCATCGGCCGCATCCGCACGCCGTGGACACGGCGCGAGGATTGCCCCAAGAACGCACGCGGCTCGGATGCCGTGTGCACCATCGAACTCGACCCGCGCTATGCGGCGGCGCTCGAAGGCGTCACAACCTGCACGCATCTCGTGCTGCTCTATTTCATGGACCGGGCACGGCGCGACCTGATGGTTCAGGCGCCGCGTCATGGCGCGCGGCGCGGCACGTTCGCGCTGCGCTCGCCGGTGCGGCCCAACCCGATTGCCATGAGTGTGGTGCGGCTCGTCAGCGTCGAGGGCACCACGTTGTCCGTGGTCGGCCTCGACTGCCTCGACGGCACCCCGCTGGTCGACATCAAACCCTATTTCGCCTCGGTCGATGCGGTGCCGGACGCCGTCGTCGGATGGTCCAAGACCGAGAACAAGGCCGAGAAAGCCGAACGCTGACGCCTTCCGCGCCGCAAGGCTCCGTCAGCGGATGCAACGCGGGCAACGCTCCGCGTCATAAGCCCTCGCGCTCCCCACGGCCTGCGCGAGGGCAGACAGAACGATCCCGATCCGTCCGCCGAGCGGGCGCGCCGACTTGAGCAAGGTGCCGGCCGCGCGCAGCGGCGCGGTCAACCGCCACGACGTGCTCTGCTCGAAGCTTGCTTGCAGCGCGTTGAGTTGCTCCATGAACCGCTTTCGCTCCCTCGCCTGCCGCAGATCTTCGATCGCACCGCCGAGCCGTTCATAGGCCGCGCGGACGGTCCGCACCGACGACATGCTGGCAGAGGCGGCAAACAGCTGCCGGACCTTCGCCGGAATATTATCGCCGACACCGACGATGCCGAGGCCATGACCGTGCGTGAATTCGAAATGCGGATAGCGCGCGCAAAGCTCGTCCCACAAAACATGCACGCCGAAGCCGTTACCCCGTTCGGCGGTATCGTGAAACAGGACGATGCCGCGGCTCGAGAGCTTCGGCAGCCACATTTCGAAGTCGCGCCGGACCGCCTCATACGTATGACAGCCATCGATATGGAGAATATCGATCGACCCGTCGGCGAACTGATCGCAAGCCTCCGCGAAGGTCGAGCGGATCACTTGCGAAAATCCCTCGTAGCCGCGATTGCGCTGCGCGACGTCCTGGTAGACGTCATCGCCGTAGAAGCCGGCATGTTCGTCACCTTCGAAGCTATCGATGGCAAAGCAGCGCGCCTGCAGCTGGAGCCGCCGCACGGCCTGGCAAAACACGAAATAGGAAAACCCGTGATGGACGCCGAGCTCCACGATCGTTCTCGGCCGCAGCGCATCCACAAGCCAGAAGCCGAACGGCGCGTGCTCGGTCCAGGCGGAATCGGCGAACTGGTCAGGGACCCAGAACGATTCCCCGGAGACGAACGACATCAGATCGTGTGCCGCAAGGTCGCGAACGTGAGCATTCATGGCGGACTCTTCCTCGACAAGAAACCGCCCCCTGTTTTAACCGCGCCTCCATGATTAACAGTTGGTAAACGGCGGAACCGAGGCCCGGCCGGGGTAACAGCGTGGCGGCACGGCGGCGCGCGTGAATGCTGCACTGCGTTCGCGTTAATCAACCGGCGAGTTCGGGCACCACCCACAACGCAGGCTCGCCGCGCGCGACGCGCTGCACGTTATCGAACGCATTGCGGAAGCGGGCGACGTGGTTGTCCCAGGTCGGCCCGGCGAAATGCGCGGTCAGCACCACGTTGTCGAGCCGGAATAGCGGATTGTTCGAGGGCGGCGGCTCCTGATCGAACACGTCGAGGCCGGCGCCGAAGATCTTGCCCGCCGCCAGATGCGCGTGCAGCGCGACCTCATCGATCACCGGCCCGCGCGACGTGTTCACCAGGATCGCGTGCGGCTTCATCAGCTCGAGCTCTTCCTTGCCGATCATATGACGCGTCGAATCGTTCAGCGGCACGTGCAGCGACACGATATCGGAGGTGCGCAGCAATTCACGCAGCAGGCGGAATTTCACGCCGTGCGCATCCGCCTCCCCTTCCGACAGCCGGGCGATAT
>JBBWZU010000395.1:0-22910 GCA_039649225.1 Hyphomicrobiales bacterium
TGGCCCGGCACGAGATCGATCAGCAGCACTTCGCCGCCATCCGCCTCGACGATGTCGTAGCCGACGACCTCTTTGCGCGAATAATCGCCGCCCTTGACCAGCACCTGCGGCCGCACCTGCTTGATCAGTTCGAACGGCGTGTCTTCCTCGAACACCACGACCAGATCGACCGCTTCGAGCGCCGCCAGCACGTCGGCGCGCGAGGCAATGTCCTGGATCGGCCGCGTCGGCCCTTTCAGGCGCGATACCGATGCATCGCTGTTCAGGCCGACGACCAGCCGGTCGCAGGCCGAACGCGCCTCGGCGAGTAGCTTGGTGTGACCGCGATGCAAGAGATCGAAGCACCCATTGGTGAAGCCGATGCGTAGCTTCGCGCGGCGCCATTCGGCAAGCCGCTCGTCCAGCATCGCGCGATCGAACACGATCTTGTCTTCGGAGGCGAGCGTCGCGGCCGGCAAGATGCGATGGCGCAACTCGTCCGCCGACACCGTCGCGGTGCCGCGCTTGCCGACCACGATGGCACCCGCCGCATTGGCGACACGCACCGCGACATCATAGTCGGCGCGCGCCGCCAGCATGACGGCGAGCGCAGCCACCACGGTGTCGCCCGCGCCGGAGGCATCCTTCACCTTGACCGGATAGGCCGGCACGCGGATCGGCGCGCCCTTCGCCGGGACCAGTACCAGGCCTTCATCGCTGAGCGACACCAGCACGGCCTGCGTGCCGCACCGTTCATTCAGCTTTGCGGCGGCCGCGATGATCTCGTCGTCGGTCGTCACCGGCAGGCGTGCGGTTTCGGCCAATTCGCGCCGGTTCGGCTTGATGACGGTCGCGCCGCGGTAGACCGCGTAGTCCACGGCCTTCGGATCGACCAGCACCGGCGTCCCGGCTTTATTTGCCGCCGCGATGATCTCGGAGAGGACGCGCGGCGTCAGCACGCCCTTGGCGTAATCCGACAGCACGACGGCGCCGACGCGCGGCAGTGCGGCGAGCGCGCGCGCGATCAATTCGCCCTCGAGGTCGGCGCCGGCCGGATCGGACACCTCCCAATCGGCGCGCAGGAGGTGCGTCGAAAAATGCTCCGAGACAAAGCGCACCTTGCGTGTCGTCGGACGCGACGGGTCGATCACCAGCGATGGCTCGATCAGCGGATCGGCCTGCAACCGTGCGATCACGTCGCGTCCCGCCTCATCGGCGCCGAGCAGCCCGACGAAAATGCAGCGCGCGCCGAGCGAGGCGACATTGCGCGCGACGTTACCGGCCCCGCCGATCGCGACCTCGTTGCGTTTCACTGCGATGACCGGCGCCGGCGCTTCCGGCGAAATCCGCGCGACTTCGCCATAGACGAAGTCATCGAGCATCAGGTCGCCGACGCAGAGGATGGTCTGCTGGCCGATGCTCGAGAAGCGCTTGTCAAAATCCAGCATGGCGTTCAACGGTATCGGTCCTCACGATCGAGGTATTGCGTGACGTAACTGCGCACCGCGTCCTCGAGCGGCGTGAAGCCCGCGTTGTACCCGGCGCCTTGCAGCTTGGCCACATCGGCTTGCGTGAAATACTGGTAGGTGCCGCGCAGCGCGGGCGGCATGTCGATGTATTCTAGGTTCGGCGCTTTCCCGAGCGCCGCGAACATCGCCGACATCAGATCCTTGAAGCTGCGTGCCGTTCCGGTACCGACGTTGAAAATCCCGTTCGGAACGCCGCTCTTCAGCAGCCAAAGAACGACCGATACGACGTCATCGACGAACACGAAGTCGCGTTTCTGCTCGCCATCGGCGACGCCCTCGCGATCCGATTTGAACAGGCGAATCGGCTTGCCGGCCTTGGCGTCGTCGAAACGCTTGGCCAGAAGGCTCATCATCTCGCCCTTGTGGTACTCGTTCGGGCCGAACACGTTGAAGAACTTGAGGCCCGCCCACTGCGGCGGCAGCTTCTGCTTGTTCTCGACACGATCGAGGAGCGCGAGGTCGAACAGATGCTTGCTCCAGCCGTAAAGGTTCATCGGCCTGAGCGTCTTTAGTTCCTCGCGCGTCAGGCGGTCGGAAAAGCCGGTCTCGCCGTCGCCGTAAGTCGCCGCGGATGATGCATAAATGAACGGCGTCCGGTTCTCGGCGCACCAGTCGAGCAGGCGCAGCGAGAGGCGGAAATTATTGTCCATGACGGCATCGCCGTCGGTTTCGGTGGTCGACGAGATCGCCCCCATGTGGATCACGCCATCGAGCTTGCGGCCATCGAGCCAGCGCAGGAGCTCGGCGGGATCAACCATGTCGGCGAGCTGGCGCTTCTGCAGGTTGCGCCATTTGCCGTCCGTGCCGAGTCGGTCGCATACGGCCACATCGCTGCGGCCGGCCTCGTTGAGGCTTGCGACCACATTCGATCCGATGAAGCCCGCCCCGCCGGTTACCAACAACATCAAGCGCTTATCCGATCGCGGCCCGGCCCACCCGGCCCCGCCGCCCTCCTTTGCCTCACAGGGCGGGGAGGCGCAATGGCGGCCCCATCCCGACGCGTTCGACAGTTAAGGCTTAGCGGCCTTGCATCCGAATGGTACGCTGACGGCAGACATCGAAAGAATGAATCATAATTCAGAATATGATCCAGTGAACATGCTTTCACCGCAAACAGGGGCCGAATCGAAAGCGCGAACGCCGGCCGACCACCGTCCGCTCCTGATCGTGCCGTATATGTGGATTGGCGACTTCGTCCGCTGCCACTCCGTGGTGAAAGTGCTCAAAGCGCGCTATCCGGCTCGTCCGGTTGATGTTTTGGCCACGACACTATGCGCGCCGCTGATCGATTATATGCCAGAGGTCCGCCAGGCGGTGGTCGTGGACCTGCCGCGCAAGCGCCTCGCCTACGCGCAACACAGCGCACTGGCCGAGCGCCTCAAACAGGAGAACTATGGCACCGCCCTGATCATGCCGCGCACCTGGAAGGCTGCACTGGCGCCGTTCCTGGCCGGTATCCCGGAGCGCGTCGGCTGGTTCGGCGAGGCGCGGCTGGTATTGATCAATGACCTGCGCTGGGGTGAGCGCAAGCGCCCCCGCATGATCGATCAATGCGCCGCGCTGGCGCTCCCGGCCGGTACGCCCCAGCCGGCCGAATGGCCCCTGCCCGAACTGCGCGTTCCGGCGGGGGAAATTGCCGGCTGGCGCGCACGGCTCGGCTTGTCCGAGGTTCTTCCGGCCGTGGCGCTCGCGCCAGGCGCCGTCGGCCCATCAAAGCGATGGCCGCTTCATTGCTATGCCGACATGGCCAGACAGCTTACCGCCGCAGGCATCGCCGTCTGGGTCGTCGGCGGCCCCGGCGAGAGGCCGCTCGCTGCCCACATCGTCGAACACGCCGGAATCCTCGCCCGCGACCTCACCGGAACCGACCTCCGTGGCGGCATCCTGGCGCTCGCGGCAGCCGATGTTGTGGTGTCGAACGACTCCGGGCTGCTGCACGTCGCGGCCGCGCTCGGCACGCCGGCCATCGGCATCTTCGGGCCGACCAGTCCGTGGCACTGGGCGCCGCTCAACCCGATCGCCGCCGCCGTCCAGCAAACCGTGACCAAGCTCGACTGCCAGCCTTGTCACAAGCCGGTCTGCCGCATGCGCCATCACCTCTGCATGCGCAATATTTCGGCCGAACAGGTGCTGGAGCTTACGCAGCGGGCCTTGGGGCAAGCGCGCCCGGCTTAGACCCCGAGGCGATCCACCGCCGCGCGCACGTCATCCAGCGACGGCATGTCGCCGAGCGCGCCCACGATCTCGATCTTGCCGGAACCAAGCGGGCCGTGCTGGCCGGGCTCGGTGCCAAGAAAAATCGCGACCAGCGGCACACCGAGCGCCGCCGCAAGGTGCAGGAGGCCGGTATCGACGCCAACCACGAAGGATGCGCGCGCGACCAGCCGCGCGACTTCATCAAGCGGCGCGCGGTCGGGGATCTTCGCGTTGGGCAATGCGGCAGCGATCTGCTCGCTGCGTCGCCGCTCTGTTTCGGTGCCCCATGGCAACACCGGCACAAGCCCAAGCGCGCTCAGCGATTGCCCAAGCGCGATCCAGTTCTGCACCGGCCACTCCTTTTCCGGCCGGGCCGTTGCATGCAGCAAGACCGCCTCGCGCGCGGGAGCGCCGTCCATCAGCGCCGCGCGATCAAGACCGAAGTCGGGCGCGCCCGACGGCGCATAACCGAGCGCGAGCCCGGTCAGCATGCGATTGCGCGCGATCGCGTGCAGCGCGCGATCGACATGGTGATGTTGATCGTAAAACCATGACGCCGGCCGCTCGCGCACGCTGCCCGCGTCATAGCCGTGACGCCGTCCGCGCGCGAGACGCGTGATCAGCGCGGAGCGTAACAGTCCCTGCGCGTCGATCACCGTGCCGTGGGTCTGCTCGCGCATCGCGCGCATGAAGGCGGCCGTTTCGCGCCAGGTCGACGGAGCCAGCACCTGTGAACGCCAGCGCCGCGATGCAACCGGCACGACGCTGTCGACGGCGCGGTGTAGCCCAACCAGCGGAGCAAAAGCATCCTCCACCACCCAGCCGATCCGTGCGTCAGGCCGCTGCCGCCGCGCGTCGGTCACCGCCGGCATGTGATGGATGACATCACCGAGCGACGAGGTCTTGATGAACAGGATATCGGACATTGAACTCGGGTCGGAAGAGTGGAAACCTCAAAACAACGCAGCTGGACCGGCCGCGCCACAGGCTAATAACCGGTTCTTCATCGAAATGCGCATAGGAATTGACGCTCGAAACCTGAATTGGACGTAATCTCATGACGGTCCTGGTCACCGGCGGCGCGGGCTACATTGGCAGCCACATGGTCTACGCGCTGGTCGCGGCGGGCGAGCGCGTGGTTGTCCTCGACAATCTCACGACCGGCTTCGACTGGGCCATCGCCGAGAGCGTGCCGCTGATCCAGGGCGAGACCGGCGACCAGGCACTGGTGGCGCGAATCATCGCGGAACACGGCATCGAGGCCGTCATCCATTTCGCCGCCTCGATCGTGGTTCCAGATTCCGTCGCCGACCCGCTCGGATACTACAAGAACAACACTGTCAATTCCCGCGCGCTGATCGAATGCGCCGTCAGAGGCGGCGTGAAACATTTCATCTTCTCGTCCACTGCGGCGGTCTACGGCAATCCGGCGCGCGCGCCGGTGACCGAGGACGACGCCCCCGCGCCAATGTCGCCTTATGGTTCGTCCAAGCTGATGACCGAGATCATGCTGCGCGATGCCGGCATCGCCCATGGCCTCGGCCATGTGATCCTGCGTTATTTCAATGTGGCGGGAGCCGACCCCGAGCTGCGCACCGGCCAATCCACCAAAGGCGCCACCCATCTGATCAAGGTGGCGGTCGAGACCGCGCTCGGCCGGCGCGAGAAGATGGATGTGTTCGGCACTGACTACCCGACGCCGGACGGCACCTGCGTGCGCGACTATATCCATGTGAGCGACCTCGTACGCGCGCATCTCGACGCATTGCGCTATCTGCGCGGCGGCGGCGCGTCGGTCACGGCCAATTGCGGATACGGCCGCGGCTATTCGGTGCGCGAAGTCATCGACACGGTGAAGAAAGTCTCCGGCGTCGATTTCCACGTCGATCTCAGCCCGCGCCGTCCGGGCGATCCGGCGCAGATCGTCGCGTCCTCCGACCGGGCACGCGCCGTGCTCGGCTGGAAGCCGGTGCACGATGACCTTGCGGGCATCGTCGGTGATGCGCTCGGCTGGGAGCGCAAGCTGATGCTGCGGAACCGGTGATTCGGCCGATAGCCGCCAAAGTGAATTAATTCGCAGCCCTTGCCTCGACTACGCAAGTTGCGTATATGTTTTCGAGGCACTTTCATGACCGGGATTTTGGAAGAGACGGGCGGAAATGTCGTCTTCGCCCATGTTGAGACATCCGCCGGCACGATCGAGATTCTGGCTGAGATCGCTCTTGATGGTCGCCATCTGACGCTCGGCGGCTTGCACGTCTACGGTATCAACGTTGATGCCAATGATCTCGGTATCGGCGGTATCCGCCGGATCGTGCGCGAGGTCATGGAGGATTTGAATGTCGACCAAATCACGATTGAAGGGGCTATCCGCACCACGGGCGCAGGTCCAGGACGTACCCCGCGTCCCCTCAGGTTCACCCGCAAGGTTCCTGCTGAAAAGTAAGCTCGCCGCCATCAACGCGCCACGTGCTGCGTTGGCGCTCGCCAAGCGGTATTTGTCGATGCGCGAGGCACAAGGAATCGTGACGCGACTGTTCGATCAGGGCTCTGCGGTTGTCGAACTGCCGCAAGTCGAGGACACCGCTGCGGTCGTACGCGAGCTTGCGTCATGCCATGTGACCGCGAAGCTCTACGGCGCACCGTCAAAGGTCGATGTTCGCGCGATCCGGGAGGCGACGAAACTCTCGCAGGAGGAGTTTGCGCTCCAGTTCGGGCTCGAGCTGGCGACTGTGCGCAATTGGGAACAGGGCCGCTCGGAACCAGACACCGCAGCGCGCAATTTCCTCATGACGATTGCACGCGATCCAGAAGCCGTGACGGCGGCACTGACCCGCTGATTCCGCTTGAAAATCAGCCCTGAGGCGGGCAAGGAACGGCGGCGCGCCGCTTGGCCAGAGCGGAACCGCGCATGTGGCCGTATCGGCCGCGGGAAGCGTATGATCGCAGCCGAATGAGCGCAAAACTGACCCAGTCCCTGTTTGCGGACCCGCATGGCGCGGGAGCGATCATTCGCCGTCTGCTGAGCGAGCAGGCCTATCAGCACCGCTGGCGCTACGTCATGGCCTTCGTCCTGATGGGCATTGCGGCCGCATGCACGGCCGCGACCGCCTACCTGCTCGGCGATGTCGTGAACCAGGCCTATGTGCACAAGAATTTCCACGCCCTGGTATGGGTCGGCGTCGGCGCCTTCGGGCTCTTCGCCCTGAAGGGCATCTCGACCTACGGCCAGCAAGTCACGATGATGCAGATCGGCAACCGCATCGTGACCGATAACCAGCGGGCGATGTTCAACAAGCTGCTGCACGAGAACATCGGCTTCTTTTCCGACCGCCATTCATCCGAATTCATCGCGCGGCTGACGACCGGCGCGAACGCCGCCAATGCGATGCTGTCGCTGCTGATCACCTCGATCGGCCGCGATCTGCTCACTTTGATCGGCCTTCTATCCGTGATGGTGATCCAGGACCCCATCATGTCGATCGCGGGCTTCATTGTCGCCCCGCCGGCGATGATCGTCCTGCGCAAGCTGATCCGCCGCGTCCGCGCCATCGTCAAGGTCGCGTTCACCGGCGGCACGCTCACCATCGAGACCTTGCAGGAGACCCTGCAGGGGCTGCGCGTCGTCAAGGCCTTCACGCTCGAAGACGAAATGCGCCGCCGCTTCGATACCAGCGTATCGGCCGTGCAGCACGAAGCCGACAAGTGGGCGCGCGTGGCCAATCGCGCGAGCCCGCTGATGGAGACGCTCGGCGGCCTGGCGATCGCACTGGTGATCATCTACAGCGGCTACCTGGTCATCGAGAAAGGCGCAGCGCCCGGCAGCCTGATCTCGTTCCTCGCCGCCTTCCTGCTCGCCTATGAGCCAGCCAAGCGGCTGGCGCGCCTCAACCTGGAACTCAACAACCACCTTGTCGGCGTGCGCATGCTGTTCGAGGTGCTGGATAGCCCGCAAACGGAACCAAACGAAGATCACAAGCCGGCACTCAAGCTGACCGATGCGCGGGTCGAGTTTGCCAACGTGCGCTTCTTCTATCGGGCCAACGATCCCGTGCTGCGCGGCATGTCGTTCGTGGCGGAGCCCGGCAAGGTGACGGCGCTGGTGGGGCCCTCGGGCGGTGGCAAATCCACCGTGCTCAATCTGCTGCTGCGCTTTTACGAAGTCGCGGACGGCACGATCACGATCGACGGACAGAACATCGCGAACGT
Source organism: Hyphomicrobiales bacterium (assembly GCA_039649225.1). Taxonomy (GTDB): domain Bacteria; phylum Pseudomonadota; class Alphaproteobacteria; order Rhizobiales; family Xanthobacteraceae; genus PALSA-894. Next base: position 7,914 of record JBBWZU010000395.1, read on the forward strand.
CTCGCGCGGCTCGTTGCGCCGCCAGATCGCCTATGTGGGGCAGACCGTGCACCTGTTCCGCGGCACGGTTCGCGAGAACATCCGCTACGGCCGGCTGGGCGCTACCGAAGCCGAGATCGTGGCGGCGGCGAAAGCCGCGCACGCGCACGACTTCATCATGAGTTTTCCGAACGGTTACGACACCCCGGTCGGCGAACATGGGCACCAGTTGTCCGGCGGCCAGCGCCAGCGCATCGAGATCGCGCGCGCGCTGATCAAGGACGCGCCGATCATCCTGCTCGACGAGGCGACCGCGGCACTGGATTCTGAATCCGAGCGCCATGTGCAGGATGCCATCGCCGAACTGTGCAAGGGCCGCACCACGCTCGTGATTGCGCACCGCCTCGCCACTATCATGCATTCCGACCGCATCCTGGTGATTGAGAACGGCGCGGTGGCCGAGACCGGCCGCCACGACGAGCTGTTGCGCAAGGGCGGACGGTATGCGTCGTTCCATCGCTTGCAATTGCAGGAACAGGCGCCCGCCGCGGCCGAATGAATTTGCAAAGTCACTCCTACCCTCAACAAACGGAACAATGATGAACACTGACAACTACGTGATCCCGCCCGCGCCGCAGGCCGCCGTCAAGGTCGCCGGAAGCGACAAGCTTTTTCCGGTGCGCCGCATCTGGTGCGTCGGCCGCAACTACCTCGAACACATCAAGGAAATGGGCCAGGACGAGCGCGAGCCGCCGTTCTTCTTTGCCAAGCCGGCCGATGCGATCGTGCATGACGGCGGCACCATCCCCTACCCGCCGCTGACCAATGACCTGCATCACGAGGTCGAGATGGTGGTCGCGCTGAAGAGCGGCGGCCGCAATATCCCGAAGGACAAGGCACTCGATTGCGTCTGGGGCTACGGGGTCGGCATCGATCTGACACGCCGCGATTTGCAGATCGCCTCGCGCAACATCAAGCGGCCGTGGGAGATCGGCAAGGCGTTCGACGGCTCCGCGCCCTGCGGCCCGCTGCAGCCGGCTTCCAAGATCGGCCACCCGAGCAAGGGTCGCATCTGGCTCAAGGTCAATGGCGAGGTGAAGCAGGACGGCGACCTGGAGCAGATGATCTGGAACGTGCCGGAGATCATCTGGAAGCTGTCCGAGATGGTCGAGCTTGCGGCCGGCGACGTCATCATGACCGGTACGCCCGCCGGCGTTTCCGCGCTGCAGCCCGGCTACAAGCTTGAATGCGAGGTCGAAGGCGTCGGCAAGGTCGCGGTGACGATCGGGCCGAAGGCGTAAGCTCCACCCTCATCCTGAGGCGCGAGCCGCAACGCGGCTAGCCTCGAAGGATGGACACAAACTCAGAGTGCCCGCCCTCGTCCTTCGAGACGCGATCCGTCGGATCGCTCCTCAGGATGAGGGCTTCTCGTACTGCGGCGGGCTCCTCATCAGGGTGAGGTCGACTACACCACCGCCGTCATGCCGCCGTCCACGAACAGAATATGTCCGTTGACGAACGACGACGCATCCGAAGCTAGGAAAATCGCGGCGCCTTGCAGTTCCTCGACCTTGCCCCAGCGCCCCGCGGGCGTGCGGGCACACACCCAGGCGGAAAATTTCTCGTCGTTCATCAGCGCGGTGTTGAGCTCGGTGCCGAAGTAACCCGGCGAGATGCCGTTCGCCGTGATGCCGTGCTTGGCCCATTCGGCGCACATCGTCTTGGTCAGCATCTTTACCGCGCCTTTGCTCGCCGTATAGGGCCCGATCGACGCCCGGCCGAGCTCCGACATCACCGAACAGATGTTGACGATCTTGCCACGCGATCGCGGCACCATGCGGCGCGCGACCGACTGGGTGACGAAAAACACCGAGTCGAGATTGGTGGCGAGGATCGCCCGCCAGTCCTCTTCGGGAAAATCCGTGAAGGCCATGCGCTTGGTCATGCCGGCATTGTTGACCAGAATATCGATTGGCCCGACGTCACTTTCGATCTTGCCGATTGCGGCCTCGACCACCGCGCGGCTGGTCACGTCGAACGGCGCCGCGACGGCGTTGGCGCCGAGCGCCTTGACGGTTACGTCGACCGCCTTCGCGTCGCGCCCATTGATGACGACGCGCGCGCCCGCCTCGATATAGCCCTCCGCGATGGCGCGGCCGATGCCGCGGCTGGAGCCGGTAATCAGCGCGAGACGGCCGGAAAGATCGAACAGCTTGCTCATGGGTTTCCTCGAGGATTTCTTGGCAGGCGGACGGAGCGGACTATAGAGGTGTAGGGTGGTGAGACAAACCGGGAGGGACTGTCATGCGCGCAGCGGTACTACACGCGGCTAAAGATCTGCGGATCGAGGATGTCGCGGTGCCGCCACTCGGGCCCGGCGACGTCGAGGTGCGCATCGAGGCCGGCGGCATCTGCGGCTCCGACCTGCATTATTATTTCGACGGCGGCTTCGGCACCGTGCGACTGAAGGAGCCGATGGTCCTCGGGCACGAGATCGCCGGGACCATCGCGCGCGTGGGTGCGGATGTCGCCAACGTGAAGGTCGGCCAGCGTGTCGCCGTGAACCCGTCACGCCCATGCGGGCATTGCGGCTACTGCCAGGAGGGCAAGCAGCAGCACTGTCTGAACATGCTGTTCTACGGCAGCGCGATGCGCTTTCCGCATGTGCAGGGCGGCTTTCGCGAGGCGCTGGTGTGCGATGCCGCGCAGGCTGTTCCGGTGCCCGCCGCGATGTCGGCCGCGCAGGCGGCCTTCGCCGAGCCGTTCGCCGTCTGCCTGCACGCGGTCAATCGGGCCGGCCCCCTGCTCGGCAAGCGCGTGCTGGTGACCGGCGCCGGGCCGATCGGCGCGCTGGCCATGATCGCGGCGCGGCGGGCCGGCGCGCTGGAGATCGTCGCGACCGATGTGGCGGATGCGCCACTCGCGGCGGCACGCAAGGTCGGCGCGGACGTTGCGGTGAATGTCAGCGAAAAAGACGCGCTCGCGCGCTACGGCGCCGACAAGGGCTATTTCGACGTCATGTTCGAGGCCTCCGGCAACGCGCAGGCGCTGGCGGGAGGGCTCGCAGTGGTGCGGCCGCAAGGCATCGTGGTGCAGATCGGCATCGCGGGCGGTGAAATGACGCTGCCGATGAACATGGCCGTGGCCAAGGAAATCGAGCTACGCGGCACGTTCCGCTTCCACGAGGAATTCGCGCTCGCGGTCGCGCTGATCGGCGGTGGGCTGGTGGATGTCATGCCGCTGCTGACCGAAACAATCCCGCTCGCCAAGGCGCGCGAAGCATTCGAGCTTGCGGCGGACCGCAAGCGCGCCATGAAAGTGCAACTCGCGTTCGGATAGCTAAAATTGTCCGGATTGCGGAGAGCGAACGGAAACCAGACGCACAACAGTTTCCCTACCCTCAACCTTCCTTAAGGCCAAGCGCGCTAGAACCGGCGCCGGGATGGGTACGAAAGGCGTACCAAATGAGTGTTTCTGGTATCGCGACGTTCGGATCGGCGGCAATTGCCACACCGACGAACGACGCCAACAACGTCAAGCGTGACGACAAGCCGCCGGCGGACGCTCCGCCGCGCGTCGAAGCGGCGCCTGCGCCCGGAACCGGGCACTTCGTCGACAGGACCGTATGAAAAAGACGTGTGAGCCGAATGGCTCACATGACCGCGCCGATCTGCCACGGCACGAACTCAGCGTCACCGTAGCCTAGGTCCTCGGACTTGGTGGAGGCTCCGGACGCTGTTTCAAGCACCTTCTTGAAAATCTCCTCCCCTTTCGCCGCGACCGACACGCCATCGAGGATGTCACCGCAATTGACGTCCATGTCGTCGATCATGCTCGCGTAGACCTGTGAGTTGGTGGCGAGCTTGACCGAGGGTGTCGGCTTGCAGCCGAATGCCGAGCCGCGCCCGGTGGTAAAGCACATCACGTTGGCGCCGCCGGCCACCTGCCCCGTCGCGCCGACCGGATCGTAGCCCGGTGTGTCCATGAATACGAAACCCTTCTCCTTCACGGGCTCGGCGTATTCGTAGACCGCGCGCATCGTCGTGGTGCCGCCTTTGGCGGCCGCGCCGAGCGACTTCTCGAGGATCGTGGTGAGCCCGCCCGCCTTGTTGCCGGGCGAGGGATTGTTGTTCATCTCGCCGCCGTTGCGCTCGCAATAGGCTTCCCACCACTTGATGCGCTCGACCAGCTTCTCGCCGACAGCGCGATTGACCGCCCGGCGCGTCAGCAGATGCTCGGCGCCATAGATCTCGGGCGTCTCCGACAGGATCGCGGTGCCGCCGTGGCGCACGAGTTGATCCACCGCGGCGCCGAGCGCCGGGTTCGCGGTGATTCCCGAATAACCGTCCGAGCCGCCGCACTGGAGCGCGAGCGTGATCTCGGAGGCCGGCCGCGTCTCGCGCTTGGCGCGCGCCGCGACCGGGATCATCGCCTTGATGCGCGCGACGCCTTCGGCAACGGTCTTCTTGGTGCCGCCGGTCGCCTGGATGGTCATGGTCTGGAAGTGATCGCCTTCGACCAGGCCGTATTCCTCCTTCATGCGATCGATCTGGAACACCTCGCAGCCGAGCCCGACCATCAGCGCACCGCCGAGATTGGCGTGCGTCGCATAGCCCCATTGGGTCCGCCGCAGCACGTCGAAGCCCTCGCCATAGGCGGCAAGGCCGCAGCCGGTGCCATGCACGAACGCCACCACGCCATCGATCTCCGGATGATCGTCGAGCACGCCGGAACGCTCCACCTCGCGCGCGATGAAGCGCGCCGCCGAAGCCGAGCAATTCACCGAGGTGAGGATGCCGATATAGTTGCGCGTGCCGGTCTTGCCGCCCGGCCGCACGAAGCCCTCGAAGGTCGCGCGCAATTCAGGCGGCAGCACCTCGTCGTTGCGCGCCCCCTCGGCAAAGCGATAGTCGCGCGCAAAATCATGCATCTCGACATTCTGGGTGTGCACCCAATCGCCCGGCGCGATGGCCTGCGTCGCAAAACCGATGATCTGGTCGTATTTGCGCACCGGCTGCCCCTGCGCGATCGGCGCGACCGCCATCTTGTGCCCGCGCATCACGCGCGACCGCGCCGTCACGCCGGCCGCCGCCGAGCCCTCGGGGATGGGATCGACCGCCACCACGACATTGTCGTTCGGCGAGAGGCGGACCGTGCGGGGCGTGCTCATTTGGTATTTCCGTTCTCTTATCGCTTCGGGCCAAGCCCGGCCAGGTGCGCGTAGCCGCGGTTCCAGGTCGGACTGATGACGACCTCATTCATACAGAGTGTGGCGGGAAGTTTCGCCACATAGAGGATCAGGTCTGCCATGTGTTCGGGCTGGATCATGCGCGCGCGCTCCTCCGGCGGCACCGGGGTCGGGCGCAGGTCGAGGATCGGCGTCGCGACCTCGGCCGGGCATAGCACGGTCGAGCGGATGCCGTGCTGAAACTCCTCCATATTGATCGTGTAGCTCATCGCGACCACGCCATGCTTCGCCGCCACGTAAGCCGGTCCCGGGACGATGCCGGCAAAGCGGCCGGCCCATGATGCCGTGTGGATCAGCAGGCCGTCTTTTTGCGGGCGCATGATGCCGAGCGCGGCGGCCGAACAATAGAAGGCACTGTTGAGGTTGGCGTCGAGCATCGTCTTGATGCGCTCGGGGCTCAGCTTCTCCCAGCTCCGCTCCAGGATGTTCATGCCGGCATTGCTGACCAGGATGTCGAGGCGGCCGCATTCCTTGGCGATCACGGCGGCGATGCGGGTCGCAGTGCCCGGTTCGCCGAGATCGCCCGGCGCGACTAGCGCCTTGCCGCCGGCTTTCGCGATCCTGTCCGCTACGGACTGCAGCGGTTCGCGCCGCCGCCCGGTCAACGCCACGATCGTCCCCTCGGCTGCCAGCGCCAGCGCAGCCGCCTCGCCGATGCCGCTGCCCGCGCCGGTGATCCAGGCGATCTTTCCGTTCAGGTCCGACACGGCAGCTTACAGCACCCGGCCGGAGCCGTTGTCGATCAGGTGCATGTGGTCGAGATGGACGGACATCTTCATCGCGGCATTGACGCGCGCGCCGGCGTTCGGATCGGTGCGGGCGGAGACCTCCGTGCCGCCGATCGAGAAGAACACCATCGTCTCGTTGCCCATCGGCTCGACCACCTCGATACCGGCATCGAAGGTGCCGAGATTGGTATGGCCGTTGGTCTTGGCCTCGGTCAGATGCTCCGGACGGATGCCGAAGGTCAACTCCTGACCGACGTGCGCGCGATAGCGCGGCATGCGATCGGCCGGCACCGCGAACGCGATCCTGTCGGAGAGCCGCACGTTCAGCCCGTCGCCGGCCTGCTCCAGCCTGCAGGGAATGAAATTCATCGCCGGCGAGCCGATGAATCCCGCGACGAAGCGCGTCGCCGGCGAGTGATAGAGGAAGTTCGGCGCCCCGATCTGCTCGATCTTGCCCTTGTTCATCACCACCACGCGATCGGCCAGCGTCATCGCCTCGATCTGGTCGTGCGTGACGTAGACCGTCGTGGTGCGCACCTTCTGGTGCACGCGCTTGATCTCGGTGCGCATCTGCACGCGCAGCTTGGCATCGAGATTGGACAGCGGCTCGTCGAACAGGAACACCTTCGGATTGCGCACGATGGCGCGGCCCATGGCGACGCGCTGGCGCTGTCCGCCGGAGAGCTGGCGCGGCTTGCGATCGAGCAGCTCGGTGATGTCGAGAATGCGGGCTGCCTCCTGCACGCGCTTCTCGATCTCGGGCTTGGGATAGTGCTTCAGCCGCAGCCCGAACGACATATTCTGGTACACGGTCATGTGCGGGTAGAGCGCGTAGTTCTGGAACACCATCGCCATGTCGCGGTCTTTCGGCGGGACGTCGTTGACGATCTCCCCGTCCACCGCGATCTCGCCGCCGGTGATGTCCTCAAGCCCCGCGATCATGCGCAGCGTCGTCGACTTGCCGCAGCCCGACGGGCCGACCAGCACGACGAACTCCTTGTCGGCGATGTCGAGATCGATCCCCCGAACGGCTTCGGTGTCGTCGTATTTCTTGACGATGTTGCGGAGCGTGACTTGCGCCATGAATCTTGGTCCCCTGCTCAACCCTTCGTCGCGCCGGCGGTCAGGCCGGCAATGTAATAGTCCATCAGGAAGGCGTAGATGATCAGCGGCGGCGCGGCGCCGAGCAGCGCGCCGGTCATGATCTGTCCCCAGTTGAACACATCGCCCCTGACCAGCGACGTGATGATGCCGACCGGCAGCACCAGTTGATCGGGCGACGTCGTGAACGCCAGCGGATAGAGGAATTGCGCCCAGCTCACCGTGAAGGCGAAGATGGTCGCGGCGATCAGGCCAGGTAGCGCCACCGGGATGAATATCTTGAACAGGATCTGGCGGTAGTTCGCGCCATCCATCAACGCCGCTTCGTCGAGCTCTTTCGGGATCGAGGCGAAATACCCGATCATGATCCAGGTGCAGAACGGCACCGTGAGCGTCGGATAGACGATCAGCAGCACCCACCATTTGTTGATGAGTTGGATGTCGGTCCACTCGTTGAACACCGCAAACATCTTGAACAGCGGAATGAACAGCAGCGAGTCCGGGACAAGGTAGGTCAGGAACACGCCGGTCGCCAGCAACGCCGAGCCCCAGAACTTCATGCGTGCGAGTGCGAAGGCCGCCGGCACGCTGATGATCATCGTGATGGTGACGACGAAGATCGAGACCAGCGCGGAGTTACGGAAAAACGTCAGATACATGCTGGAGGTCAAGAGCTCGACATAGTTCGACAGCGTCGGGTGATAGATCCACCACGGATTGGTGGCCGCCGAGATTTCGGCGCTGGTCTTGAGCGAGGTGATCAGCATGTAGAGCGGCGGGCAGAGGAAGAAGATCGCGAACAGCACGAGGAAAAAATAAGACCAGCGCAACGCCCAGCGCCGGTCGCGGCTCATGCTGCCATAGCGCGCCCGCCGGGGCGTGCCGTGCGAGAGTGCGACGTCCGTGGTTGTCATGATGCTTCATTCCCCCGACGGTGAATGTCGCGCAGAATGAAGACCGCGCAGATCGCCAGGATCGGGAACATGAACAGCGACACGCTCGCCCCAAGCGGAATGTCGCCGCCCTGAATGCCGAGCCGGAACGCCCAGGTGGCGAAGACGTGCGTCTTGTCCACCGGACCTCCTTGCGTGAGGACCTGCACGATGTCGAAGTTGGCGAAGGTCACGATGGTGGAGAACAGCACCGTGATGGCGATGATGTTGCGCATCATGGGCAAGGTCACGAACCAGATGCGCTGCCACCAGTTAGCGCCGTCGATCTCAGCGGCTTCGTAGAGTTGCTCGGGCACCGATTTGAGCGCCGCCAGATACATGATGAGGAAGAACGGCGCGCCGTACCACACATTGATCAGAATCACCGAGAAGCGCGCCCAGTAGGCGTCGCCGGTCCACGGGACGGGGCCATAGCCAAACACGTTCAAGATCCAGTTGAATGCGCTGTAGGACGGATCGAACAGCCAGAGCCAGGCGAGCGTGCTCATGGCGGGCGGAATCACCCACGGGATCAGCAGGATGCCGCGCCATTTGCGCTGGCCTTTGGCCGGAATGTTGTGCACGAAATGCGCGACCACGAAGCCGATCAGCGCCTTGAAGAACACGGCCGTGAGCGCGAAGATGCAGGACTGCTGCACCACCATCCAGAATGTTTCGCGCTTGAACAGGAACGTGAAGTTGGAGAACGCGACGAAGCGCTGCATCGACTTGTTCAGCATCGCAAGATGCACGGCGTAAAACGCCGGATAGAGCACCAGCAATCCGATCAGCAAAATCAGCGGCAGCGCCATCAGGAATGCGATGGTGGATTTGCGCTGCATCATCCGGCGCATGCCGGATTTCCTGCGTGCCCCGCCCAGACTCCGGGCATCGCCCATGACTGCGTCGACCATCGCGTCCCCTCACGTATGAGCCCGGCAGGTTGGGCTTGCGCCCCTGCTCTGTCGCCCCGGCTTTTGGAGTCAAGCGGACGCGCATGGCTGCGCGCCCGCGAGCTTTGACCGAGAAAGCGGTCAGGTCCGCATGAAGCCTTCGACTTCGCTCTCGGCCCAGGCCAGGGTCTTTTCCATCGTCTCGCCCTGCAGATGCTTGACGATCATCTTGGTCAGGATCGCCTGGACGTAGATCTGGTGCGCAATCTTGGGCGGTGCCGGGGCAGCTGCGACCGACAGGGTCTGATGGTTATGCGGGTTCGGGTAGTGGTAGAGCGTGCCCTTCGGCGGCCCTTCCTCGGCCCAGGTCTTGAAGGTGGTGAGGTTTGCAAACGACGGCAGGTCGTAGCCACCGCTCGCGGCCACCAGCTTCTCGACCGCCGATGGCTGCGAGAGGTGCACCAGCAGGCTCTTGGCCGCCGGAACGTTCTTGGAGAAGTTCCAGATCCCCCAAAGATAGGGCAGGAACGGCGCGAAGCGTCCCTTCGGACCGACCGGCATGCCATGCGTCCACAGCTGCTCGGCGACCTGCGGGGCATCGCGTTTGGCGACCGCCCAGGCGCTCGGCGGATTCATAATCAGCGCGCCGCGGCCGGACACGATCCATTTGTTGTTCGACGCATCGTCCCAGGCCGGCGCATCCGGCGGATAGAACTTGGCAACCTTGACGCAGTATTCGAGCGCCTCGCGCACCGGATCGGACTTGACGGTGATATCGCCCTTGGCGCTGACAAGTTGCGCGCCGAAGCCATGGAAGAATGCGCCGGCGGTGTCGACCGAGTCCGTCGTCTGGCCAAGGCCGACACCGAATGCAAAGCCGGCCTTTTGGCAGGCTTCCGCGGCCTTGAGGTAGGTGTCGTAATTCCAGCTATCGGCCTTGGGCGGTGAACCCGCCGGATACAGCGCCTGCACGTCGATGCCGGCATGCTGCTTCATCAGATCAATGCGCGAGCACGGCCCCTTGATCTGCGAGCCGATTGTCGCCGGCACTGCAAGCCATTTTCCATTCGCTTGGCCCAGGTACTGCACGGTGTCGTTCACGGCACCGTTCTGCTTGATCAGCGGCTCCATGATGTCGTTGACCGGCACCAGGCTCTCCGCATAGGCGTGCGGGTACCAGGTCGGGAACGCGAAGATGTCGTGGCCGGAGCGCGCCTGGCCCTCCGCCGCGATAGTGATGAGGTTCTTGTCGCCCGTCGAGGGGATGTAGTCGATCTGGACTTCGACCTTTTCCTTCTCGGCCCATTCCCGCGTGAGCGCTTCGGAGGTCTTATTGGCGCCGGGGACCCAGTGATCCCAGAAACCGATCGAGAGCTTGCCGGCGGCGTGAGCGCCACGGACATAAGGCGCCGCGATGAGTGCCGTGGTGGCGAGCGCCGCGGTTTTGATCGCGGAGCGCCTGGTCATTCCTGAACGCATTGCGTTTTCTCTCCCTGTCGATAGCCTTGTTTCGCACCGTCGCGCTTGTTCTTTTTGTTCGACGATACGAAAGCATGACACCAACATGTTACGGCGTCCAGCCGTTAATCCCGGCAGGCTGGCCGCTTTGGTGTCGGTCATCACGCCGCAGCGGCGCGTCCGTCTGCCTGTTATTTATTCAGACAACGTGCACCGCAACATGCATTGCGTTGGAAGGAACGTGTCCACCGGACGCGTTCGTAGCGTCTCACGTGCGCATGTAACCTTCGATTTCGCTCTCGGCCCAAGCGAGGGTCTTTTCCATCGGCTCACCCTGCATATAGCGGACGACCATCTTGGTCTGGAGCCCGTCGGTGTAGATCTGGAACGCGATTTTTGGCGGCGCCGGCGACGCCGCAATCGACAGGACCTGATGATTGTGCGGATTGGAGTAGTGGTAGAGCGTCCCCTTCGGTGGGCCTTCCTCGGCCCAGGTCTTGAAGTTGGTGAAGCTCGCGAAGGACGGCAAATCGTAACCACCGCTCGCCGCCACCATCTTCTCGGCGGCGGACCGCGTCGAGAGATGCACCAGCAGACTCTTGGCGGCCGGAATGTTCTTCGAGAAGTTCCAGATGCCCCAGAAGTAAGGAATGAATGGGGCGTAGCGGCCTTTCGGTCCAATCGGGAATCCGTGCGTCCACAATTGCTCCGCGATCTGCGGCGCGTCGCGCTTGGCAACCGCCCAGGCGCTCGGCGGGTTCATGATCATCGCGCCGCGGCCCGACACCAGCCATTTGTTGTTGGAGGCATCGTCCCAGGCGGGGATGTCCGGCGGCATGAACGAGGCAAGCTTTTTGTAGAACTCGAGCGACTGGCGCACCGGATCGGAGTTGACCGTGATATTCCCCTTGGCATCGACCAGCGCCGCACCATGCGCGTGGAAGAACGCGCCCGCGCTATCGACGGAGTCCGCCGTGGTGCCGAGCCCGATCCCGAACGGCACGCCGGCCTTGTGGCAGGCTTCCGCGGCTTTGAGGAAAGCGTCGAGGGTCCAGCTCTCCGCCTTCGGCGGCTGCCCGGCCGGATAAAGCGCCTGGATGTCGATGCCGGCATGTTGCTTGAGCAAATCGATGCGCGAGCACGGCCCCTTGATCTGCGAGCCGACCGTCGCCGGCACGCCGAGCCACTTGCCATCGAGCTTGCCGAGATAGCTCACGGTGTCGTTGACGGCGCCGTTCTGCCTGATCAGCTCGTCCATGATGTCGTTGACCGGTTCGAGCGATCGCTCGTGGCCGTGTGGCTGCCAGCTCGGGAACGCGAAGATGTCGTGACCGGAGCGCGCCTGCGATTCCGCCGCGATGGTGATCAGGTTCTTCATGCCCTGCGACGGGATGTAGTCGATCGTGACGGCGACTTTTTCCCTCGCGGCCCATTCCTCCACAAGCGTGGTGGTCGCGCTGTTGGCGCCCGGAACCCAGTGATCCCAGAATCCGATCGAAAGCTTGCCGGCGGCATGAGCGCCGCGAACATAGGGCGCCGCGATGAGAACTGTCGTGGCGAGGGCTGCCGTCTTGATCGCGGCTCGCCGGGTGATCCGTAAGCGCATTGGAATCCTCCCCTGATTGGCCGTTCCCGTATCGTCCTGTTTGTTATTTTTCGACGATACGAAAATCATACACCAACAAGTTCTGGCATCCTAGCGCCACACCTCCAGACACGGACTTTTAGCACGCGACATTTTCGCTGACCGGCATTGCGTCCGGCCGATCCAAGCCTTGTTTGATGAGCGGCGAACGGTATTTTATTTGATCAACCCCACCATCCGCGGCAGCCACAGCGTGAGCTCCGGGATCAGGGTGATCGCGAGCAGCGACATCAAGAGCGGGATCAGCCAAGGCAGAATCGCAACCGTCGTCCGCTCCAGAGACAGCTTGGCTATTCTGGCGAGCACGAACAGCACCATGCCGAGCGGCGGATGCAGCAGTCCGATCATCAAATTGAGCGTCATCATCACGCCGAAATGCACCGGGTCGATGCCAACCTTCACGATTACCGGCATCAGCACCGGCACCAGGATGCTGATCGAGGCGACCGGCTCGAGGAAACAGCCGACCACCAGCAGCACCACGTTGGAAAGCAGCAGGATCACATAGCGATTGTCGGTCACCGACAGCAGCGCGTCGGTGGCATATTCGGTGACCCGCGTGGTCGTCAGCACCCAGCCGAACAGCGAAGCTGCCGCGACGATTAGCAGCACGCCCGCCGTCGTCTCGATGGTGTCCATCGTGACCTTGTAGAATTGCTTCGGCGACAGCGTGCGATAGAGGAAAATGCCAAGAATCATCGCCCAGGCGCAGGCCGCGATCGCGGCTTCGGTCGGCGTGAACCAGCCGAACGTCATCCCGCCGATGATGATCGCGGGCGTGAGCAGCGCTGGAAATGCCGCGATGAATGTCAGTCCCAACGTCTTCCAGCGGAAGATCTGGTCGCGGCCCATATTGTACTTGCGCGCGCAATAGTAGACGTAGGCCATCATGAAAACCGTCATCACGGCGCCCGGGATGACGCCGCCGAGAAACAGCGCGCCGATCGAGACGTTGCCCATCATGCCGTAGATGACGAAGGGCAGCGAAGGCGGGATGATCGGGCCGAGCGTCGAGGATGCGGCGGTGACGCCGACCGAGAATTCGGTCGAGTAGCCGTGATCCTGCATCGCCTTGATCTCGATCGTGCCAAGACCGGCCGCGTCCGCGATCGCGGTGCCCGACATGCCGGCAAAGATCACCGATCCGATGATATTGACGTGCGCCAACCCGCCGCGGGTCCAGCCCGCAAGCGCGACCGCGAAATCATAGATGCGGTTGGTGATGCCGGCCGAATTCATCAGATTGCCGGCGAGAATGAAGAACGGCACCGCCAGCAGCGGGAACGAGTCGATGCCGCCCGCCATGCGGTGCAGAATCACGAAATCCGGCAGGCCGGCGATAAAGTGCGTGTAGATGAAGGACGCGCCCGCGAGCGCAATGAAGACCGGAACGCCCGCTAGCAGGACCGCAATGAAAATGAAAGCCATGACAATCATGAACGCGCCCTGCTCTCAATCTACCGCGATCTGATGCGTGATATCGTCCGGCTTGCTCCACCGCGCGCGCGCGTTGCGCCAGACATTCTGGATTTGCCGGATCAGCATCAGGAAGCAGCCGAAGGCAACGCCCGCATAGACATAGCTCATCGGCAGGTCGAACACCGTCATGCGCTGCATATCCATACGCTCGGTGATCGTGACCGAGACGTAGGCGAGCAGGCCGATGAAGGCGAGCTTGATGAGATCAACGAGCGCAAGCAGCGCGGAGCGTAACGGCCCCGGCTTCATCACATTGGCGAGGAGTTCGACCGCGATATGCGAGTTGCGGCGCGTCACCATCGCGCCGCCGATGAACACGATCCACATCAGCCCGTAGCGCGCGATCTCTTCGGTCCAGGCGAGGCTGTCATTGAGGACATAGCGCGTGAAGAACTGCAGGAATACGATGAAGGCGAGCCCCCAGAAGATCGCAAATGCGAGCCAGTCCTCCGGGTGGTGCTCGATGACGATCTCTTCGTCCTGCGCGACGATGAGATGGACGTCGTCTTCCGGCAATTTGCTTTCCACAGTCATCGTTTCCCTCGCCCGCCCTCATCCTGAGGAGCCGCACGAAGTGCGGCATCTCGAAGGATGGCCCCAGGCTTGTGGCCATGGTTCGAGACGCCTCGCTTACGCGACGCTCCTCACCATGAGGTCCGGATTACTTCAACGCCTGCAGGGCGTCGTATTCGGCCTTCGACCAGCCCCCGCTGCCGTCATTGTGCAGCGGAAGCGCTGCCGCCCGGAACGCCGCGCGGTCCGGCTCGACCACCGTCTTGCCGAGCTTCTTGAATTCATCCGCCAGCTTCTGTTCGGACGAGCGGATCTGATTGGTCGCTTTTGATGCTGCCTCGCTCAGCACGTTTTCGAAGATCTTCTTGTCCGCATCGGTCATCTTCGCCCAGACATGGCTGCCGACGATGGTCAGCAGCGACTCGGTGATGTGGCCGGTCAGGATGATGTGCGACTGCACCTCGTAGAATTTCTTCGCCATGATGGTCGGCAGCGGATTTTCCTGCCCGTCGACCGTGCCCTGCTGCAGCGCCAGATAGACCTCCGCGAAGGCGATCGGGGTCGCGTTCGCGCCGACCGACTTGGTGAACATCAGGAACAGAGGCGCCGGCGGCACGCGCAGCTTCATGCCCTTCATGTCTTCCGGCTTGGTGATCGCCTTGTTCGCCGTCACATGGCGCTGGCCGTAATACGTCAGCGTGATGACTTTGTGCTTGGTCTTGTCCTCGTAGCCCTTGGCGATGGTGCGGAACAGCGGGCTTGCCCGATAGGCCATGAAGTGATCGAAGTCGCGCAGCACGAATGGCGCATTGGTGATCGCGATCGGCTTGTGGATCGAGCCCGCGAAGGCGACGCCGGTATAGATCAGGTCGACCGTGCCGAGCCCAAGCCCTTCGTTGATCTGGTTCTCGTTGCCGAGCTGCGAGGCCGGAAACACCCCGATCTCATAGCGGCCGGCGGTGCGCTTCTTGATCTCGTCCGCGGCCCACAGCGCCTCGGTGTGATAAGGCTCGGCCACTTC